>JAHLBL010000279.1 GCA_020625635.1 bacterium | reverse complement strand
TGCGGTCGACGAGAACGGCAAAATCACTGCCCTGAGCAAGGGTACCGCTGTTATCACCGCTAAGACGGGTTCGCACAGCCTTGAGTGCACCGTAAATGTCAAGAACCCGAAGCTCTCCGACAAAACCCTTCAGCTTGTCAAGGACAGCACAGGGCAGCTTACCGTAAAGGGCGGCGACTCCGAGATCGAGTGGAGCTCGGCTGACGAGAATATCGCTACCGTAAACGAAGAGGGTGTAGTCACTGCCGTAAGCTACGGCACGACAACGATCACCGCCGTCCGCAACGGAATAAAGCTAAAGTGTCAGATCACCGTTCCGCAGCCGACGCTCTCCGCAACCAAGAAGGCGGTCTACGTAGGAAAGTCGAAAACCCTCAAGGTTCTCAACTGCGGCAACAGCGAAATCACCTGGAAAACAGGCGACAAAACAATAGTGAAAATCAGTCAGAAGGGCAAGATTACGGGAGTGAAGGCAGGCACCGCCAAGGTAGCCGCCGTAGTCGACGGAATCAAGCTCAAGTGCAAGGTCACTGTTGTGGCACAGCAATAACAGATATTAATAAAGGGGATGGCTCAAAAGTCAAAATGAGCCATCCCTTTCTCATATCGATTTATTGATAGTTAAAAGTTCCGAGTGGTAAATGATAACAAGCGACTACATAATATAAAAAATATAAAAACGTATGTTGCCGCTTCTCACTTCCAACTTACCACTACCTGAATGCATACACTTAATCGGGGCAGCTCTTTTAATTTTGAGCCGGTCACTTTTTTGATTAACTGCGTGTTTAAAGCAGAAAATCCATCTGTGCGATGTGCCGAAAAACATCATAAGCATAAGACACATCCGTGTATTAGAAGCCCCTGCGCGCAGCAGAATCCAAAACAACTGCTACCAACACTGCCAAGCGTTTGTTTATGTGAATTGCAGTTTTTCGGATTGTTATTTACCATATGTAAAGTGGAGTTGGTGGAGCATAGGTGGAGTGAAATTACTTTGCGTCACCAATGAAAAACACAGAGTTTATACGGACTTTGACAACCGCAGGTGGAGTTGGTGGAGTACTTTAAACTTCTCGGAAAGTTTTGGTTTTGTACATAGAAAGAATGAGTGAGAGAAAAAACTGTATGGAATTGAAACAAGTCTACCAACTCCACCCGATAGTCCTGTAAATCAAGTGATAATGCGGATTTTTATGTGGTGGAGTACCCGCGCAGAACTCCACCTTGCTCCACCCAAAGTGTTACCCCAAAAAATAAAGAGTACCCGTTGGGTACTAAAAAGGTAAGTGTGCCATCAGTAACGTCATCTTCCGAGGACTTCCTCCTCGCCTGCTGCGGTGTGTGNGAGTACTTTAAACTTCTCGGAAAGTTTTGGTTTTGTACATAGAAAGAATGAGTGAGAGAAAAAACTGTATGGAATTGAAACAAGTCTACCAACTCCACCCGATAGTCCTGTAAATCAAGTGATAATGCGGATTTTTATGTGGTGGAGTACCCGCGCAGAACTCCACCTTGCTCCACCCAAAGTGTTACCCCAAAAAATAAAGAGTACCCGTTGGGTACTAAAAAGGTAAGTGTGCCATCAGTAACGTCATCTTCCGAGGACTTCCTCCTCGCCTGCTGCGGTGTGTGCGGAGCTACAGATTCATCTGCGCGGCGGGCGTCGGTGGACGCTATTTCCGCCTTTGGAAGCGTTAGGCTAAGCAAAGCCTTCATAAACGGCGGGGCTGGCGTTGTATCCAAGACGAGTTCGAGTCCCTGATATGCAAATGCTCACGAGTACCCGTTGGGTACTAAAAAGCTAAGTGTGCCATCAGTACCGTCATCTTGCGAGGGCTTCCTCCTCGCCTACTGCGGTGTGTTCGGAGCTACAGATTCATCTGCGCGGCGGGCGTCGGTGGACG
>JAHLBL010000278.1 GCA_020625635.1 bacterium | reverse complement strand
CGGTGGTGTGAGAGGGCGGAGAAATTTCACCCTACTCGATTACAGTCTGAGGGAGAGAACCTCGGTTCTCTCCCTTTTGTCATATCATATTGCAAAAAACAAGGGAGAAAGCATTGAGCCTTCTCCCTGAATTTTTCGGTAGCTTTATTAAAGAACTCTTACCTTGATAACCTCGCCGAGAGCTTCGAGAGCTTCCTTGGAGGATGCGTCGGCAGCGTCGGCAATTGCGTAGCCGTATGCGCCTCTGGTCTTGGCTTCGATGTTCTTGAGACCGTTAACAGCGGATGTGATATTCTTAACGGCGTCGTCGCCTGCCTTGAAGAGTACGCAGTAACGAACGTCGCCTGCCTTTGCGGCGCTTACGTTAGGATAGTTAACGGAGTTAACGATGTTGCCGTTCTCGAGATAGTCCTTAATCTGCTCGGCAGCCATAACAGCACAGTTGTCCTCGCTCTCGGGTGTGGAAGCGCCGAGATGGGGCATACAGATTACGTTCTCCTCAGCAAGAACATCGTCTGTAGCAAAGTCGGTAACATACTTGCTTACCTTGCCGCTCTTGAGAGCCTCGAGCACTGCTGTGGAGTTTACGAGACCGTCACGGCTGTAGTTGAGGATGCGTACGCCGTCCTTCATCTTCGCGATAGCAGCGGCGTCGATCATATCCTTGGTATCGGGAAGAAGCGGAACGTGGATCGTAACATAATCAGCGTCTGAGATAACTTCGTCAACAGTGGGAAGAACCTTGATCGAGGGGTCGAGCTTCTGAGCGTTTGCTTCGGAGAGGAACGGATCGTAGCCGACAACCTTCATTCCGAGAGCGCACGCAGCGTTTGCTACGAGTACGCCGATAGCGCCGAGACCGACAACGCCGAGAGTTTTGCCCATAATCTCGGGACCTACAAACTGACCTTTGCCTTTTTCAGCCATTTTGCCGACCTGATCGCCGTTGCCCTTGAGTGTCTTAGCCCACTCGATACCCTCTACAACCTTACGGGAGCTGAGCAGAAGACCTGTGATAACGAGCTCCTTAACAGCGTTAGCGTTAGCGCCGGGTGTATTGAAAACTACGATACCTTTGTCAGCGCAAACATCCTTGGGGATATTGTTTGTGCCAGCGCCGCAGCGCGCGATAGCGAGAAGGCTCTCGGGCATTTCCATGTCGTGCATTGAAGCAGAACGAACGAGAACAGCGGCGGGGTTCTCAACCGCGTCGCCTACATTATAATCAGCGCCGAGACGGCTTGTGCCGTTCGGAGAAATCTTGTTGAGTGTAAGTACGTTATACATAAAATTACCTCTTTCAAATAACTGAATAAAGTGATTGTCATTCTGCGCTTCGGTGACTATCCGTGACGCAGAATGACATTTGCTTATGAAATTAAATTATGAGTTTTCTTCCTCAAATTTCTTCATGAACGCAACGAGCTTCTCAACGCCCTCAATAGGCATAGCGTTGTAGATGGAAGCGCGCATACCGCCTACTGTGCGGTGACCCTTGAGGTTTACGAAGCCTGCTTCGGTAGCAGCCTTGATGAACTTAGCGTCGAGGTCCTTGTCGCCTGTAACGAAGGGAACGTTCATGAGCGAACGGTCTTTCTTCACTACAGTGCCCTTGAACATCTTGCTGTTGTCAAGGAAATCGTAAAGGATAGCAGCCTTCTTCTCGTTGTAAGCCTTCATAGCCTCGAGACCGCCCATATCCTTAATCCACTTGAAGATCTTGCCGCAGATATAGATGTCGTAGCAGGGAGGTGTATTGTAAAGAGAATCAGCGTCAGCCTGAGTCTTATATTTCATCATTGTCGGTGTGCCGGGGAGAACGTCGTCGGTGATGAGATCCTCGCGGATAATTACAACCTGAAGACCTGCGGGACCGGCGTTCTTCTGTACGCCCGCGTAGATAACGCCGTACTT
>JAHLBL010000277.1 GCA_020625635.1 bacterium | reverse complement strand
AGCGCCCCTGCGGATTCCGTCGCCGAAATCCTTGCTGACATGCATCTTGAAGGTTCCGTTCTTTTTGCCGTCGTCTCCAGAGGGATCCGAGCCGCCGCCTGTGCTGCCTGCGCTGCCCGCGACAGCCGCAGCAGCCGCACCCGCGCCCGCTGTCGCCAGCACTCCGAGCACGATAGCGGAGGGAACGGAAGCGCCCATCTCGCCCTTGTCGCCCGACTTGGTGGTAGCCTTTGTGGTAACGCCGGCGTTCTCGTTGCCTTCCTCATCCTCATCAACAATGATTTTTATGGAATAATCCAGCAGAGCGGTCTGGGTACTGTCTTTATCGGTTTTCAGAGTTCTGTTGTAACGGCTGTTCACAGCCATTATAATCATCTTGCTGTACTTACCGCCTACGGTAAGATTATCGAGATCCTCAAGCTTCAGACTTTTAAAGCCCCCCGAAATAACGCTCGCGGGATTTGGTATCATACTGACGGTACCGAGCTCAAACTCACCTGCAAAGTTCGGAGCGGAGAACACCGACTTTTCAACCGCCTTCGCCGTGTTGACAACTGTATGGACTGTCTCCGCCTTATTTATTTTCGGAGCCGTTTCCTTTACGGCTGAGGGCTCGCCCGCAGTCCGCAAGCTTTCAAACTGTGAGCTAACGTCCGCACCGCACTCGCCGCAGAATCGTACCGCCGTCAAAAGCGGCGCTCCGCACGAGGGACATACCGGAGGCTCAGACTGCTTCGGCGGAATCTTCTGCACCCCTGACACAGCGGACTTTACCGAAGCTCCGCACTCTCCGCAGAATTCCTCATCTCCACGCAAGGGCGTTCCGCAGGAAGCGCACTTCAACACCCGCTCCGCGGCGGGAGCGGATTTTTTGACCGTTGCTCCGCAGGCGGGACAAAACTGCGACTTATCCCTGAGCTTTGCTCCGCATTTACCGCAAAAGCCTGCCATATAATCAACCTTTCTTTGGGGAATATTTTATCTTACAAGATATACAAGCGCCTTTTCGCCGCTGGGATTAATCATCTCTCCGAGCGCGTACTGCTTAGCGCCGAGCTCGTAAAACACCTTTATGGTCAGCTTACCGCGGGTATCGTTAAACACCTGGATTGAACCGCTGTCAAAAGCGCCGTCCATAGAATAGGTTTTGTCCGTGCTCTTTTTGAATTTGTAGCTCTTAAAGGCTATTTTGTACGGCTTATACTCAACCGTAACGGCTCTGTCTCCTGCCATGATCTCCACAACGGAAAGCTCCTTAACGCCCGTTGTCGCGTAATCAAGGAAAGCTTTCCACTCGCCGTTTATCGCTTCGCTTTTCTTGAGCTTCTTCGCGCCATCAGGAACACCGCTTCCGCCTCCGCCGATCGTCCATGTGAAGTCATCCATAGTCGGCTTCTTAACGGTAACTGTTGAAGCAGTCGCGGGCTCGGTCTCCTCCTCGGTAGCGGGCTCGGTCTCTTCCTCGGTCGTGGGCTCTGTTTCTTCCTCGGTCTCGGGCTCCGTTTCCTCCTCGGTCTCGGGTTCTGTTTCCTCCTCCGTTTCGGGTTCGGTCAGTTCTTCGGTAACGGTCGTTTCTGTTGTCCCGTTCTGCGGATCGTTACCCGACGCGCCGCCGTTTCCCTTAAAAACGAAAAACCAAACAGCAACCGCCACAACGGCAACAGCGAGCACAATAATAACAGCGATCAGCACCTTGTTGGCGCCGCCCGACTTCGGCGGCTTCGCCGCGGGCTGCTGAGCCGCAGGCTGCTGATATACAGGCTGAGGAGCACTCTGAGCCTGCTGCGTCTCGGTTGTGGTCTGAGGAATCGGCGTTCCGCAGACGTCGCAGAAAGCGTCTCCCTCTTCTATGGGATTGCCGCATTTGGTACAGAATTTAGGCATAATAATTTCCATAGCCTTTCCGCCCACAAATTAAAATT
>JAHLBL010000276.1 GCA_020625635.1 bacterium | reverse complement strand
CAGGAGGACGACTGCAAGAACGGTTACATTCTTGACGGCTTCCCGAGAACCATTCCCCAGGCTGAGGCTCTGGACGAGATGGGCGCGAATATCGATGTTGTTATCGATATCGAGGTTAAGGACGAGGTTATCGTCAACCGCTTATCCGGACGCCGCGTCTGCGAAAATTGCGGCAGACCCTATCACATCGTAAGCTTAAAGCCTGCGGTTGACGGAGTTTGCGACGATTGCGGAGGCGCCCTTGTTCAGCGCAAGGACGACAGCATTGAAACTATAAAGAACCGTCTCGACATCTACCACAAGGAGACTGAGCCCCTCGTAAAGTACTACGAGGCACAGGGCAAGCTCAAGGTTGTAGAGGGCAAGGACACTGTTGCGGCTACAACCGACGAAGTCTTTAAGGTAATCGAGGCGTAAGCATGGTTATAGTAAAGACAGCGCGCGAAATATCCACTATGATGGACGCTTGCAGAATTTCTGCGAATGCGTTGTGCGTTGCGGGCGAGTATGTCAAACCGGGTGTAACAACCTGGGAGATAGATCGTCGGGTTCGTGAGTACATCGAGAAACAAGGCGCTACGCCTTCGTTTCTCGATTACGGCGGATTTCCCGCAAGCGCCTGTATTTCCGTTAACAATGTTGTTATCCATGGCATACCTTCTAAAAAGCAGGTTCTTAAGGAAGGCGATATAGTCAGCGTCGATGTAGGCGCTTTCTACAACGGCTTTCACGGCGACAACGCTTACACCTTCCCCTGCGGTAAGGTCAGCGAGAGCGCTCAGGCGCTTATGGACGCCACAAGGATCAGTCTCGAAAAGGGAATCGAGGCTGCGCTTGCCGGAAATCGCGTAGGCGATATCGGCAACGCTGTTCAGACGTATGTCGAAGCTCGCGGTTACTCGGTGGTACGAGATTTCGTCGGCCACGGCGTAGGCGCGAAGTTACACGAAGACCCGAGCGTGCCCAATTACGGCAGAGCCGGAAGAGGAGTACGCTTACTTCCCGGTATGACCATCGCGATTGAGCCGATGGTATGCGAAGGCAGCTACGAGGTTGAGGTTCTCGAGGATGAATGGACCACGGTTACGGTCGACGGCAAGCTTGCCGCTCATTACGAGAACACGATCGCTGTTACTCCCGACGGTCCTAAGATTCTGACCGTAGCAGGTTAAGATTATGGATATCGTCGCGGGTTCCGTAGTAAAATCTAAGGCAGGTAAGGATAAGGGCGAATTCTTTGTTGTCGTCTCTTTGGACGGCGACAGGGTGAGCGTCTGCGACGGCAAAAGCCGCGGGCTCTCTGACCCGAAGCGAAAGAATCCGAGGCATCTTGCCGTGACGTCCACGGTGATTGACCTGCCGATAACCGATAAGCAACTGAGAATAACGCTGAAAAATTTCAGCGAGGTTACTAAGGAGGATTAGTATGTCAAAGCAGGACGTACTCGAAGTAGAGGGTAAGGTTGTTGAGGCGCTCCCGAACGCGCAGTTCAAGGTTGAGCTCCCTAACGGCCACGTAATATTAGCTGTTATTTCAGGCAAGCTGAGGATGAACTTCATCCGCATCCTGCCGGGCGATAAGGTCACTGTGGAGATGTCTCCCTACGACCTGACAAGAGGAAGAATTACCTGGCGTACAAAATAAGCGCCGCGGTATACTGATTAATCTGGAAAGGAATGATATTGATGAAAGTCAGACCTTCTGTAAAGAAAATTTGCGAAAAGTGCAAAGTTATCAAAAGAAAAGGCAAGATTCTCGTAATCTGCGAAAACCCCAAGCATAAGCAGCGTCAGGGTTAAGCGGGGCGCCCCCGCAGGCGTCGGTCGACGCTTTTATCCGCCTATGAAGAGCTGAGATTCAGCTTCAGTTCAGAAGCGGACAATGTTGAAAAAATTTCTTTATAATATTATGGAGGTGCATTAAATGGCTCGTATAGCAGGTGTTGACTTACCGAGAGATAAAAGAGT
>JAHLBL010000275.1 GCA_020625635.1 bacterium | reverse complement strand
CTCTGCCGCGCAGACGCCTCTCGAGCTCCTCGATCGAAGGCGGAACTACGAAGATGCTGACGCAGTCGGGCATCTTGCTCATAACCTGCATCCCGCCCTGAACCTCGATCTCAAGAAAGACGTTGAAGCCTTTTTCGAGCATATCCTCAACCGCCTTGCGCGGTGTGCCGTAGTAATTGTCACAATAGGTGGCGTACTCGAGGAAACCGTCCTCGTCTATGAGCCGTCTGAACTCGTCCTTGGTGACGAAGAAGTACTCGACTCCGTCGGTCTCGCCCTCGCGCGGCTCGCGCGTCGTGCACGAAACGGACAGCTTTACGCTGTCGTCGAGCTCGCGGATCCTCTTAAGAACCGTGCCCTTTCCGACACCCGAAAAACCTGTGTACACCACAAGCTTACCTTTTGACATAATTAATCCTCCTCACTGCGGTTACCGATAGCCTCGGGCGAAAGAGCCGAGAGCACGACGTGGTCGCTTTCGGTGACGATTACCGCCTTGCACTTTCTTCCGCAGGTCGCGTCGACAGCCATATTCTTAGCCTTCGCCTCCTGAACTATACGCTTTACGGGAGCCGCGTCGGGTGATACGACCGCGACGATTTTTGAGGAAGAAACCATATTTCCGTAGCCTATGTTGATTAGTTTCATACGCTCACCTTATTCGATATTCTGAATCTGTTCGCGGATCTTCTCGATTTCGTTCTTAATCTCAACGACATAACGGGCGATCTCCGCGTCCTTCACCTTTGAGCCGATCGTATTAGCCTCGCGGTTCATCTCCTGAATCAGGAAGTCTATGCTTCGTCCGACGGGCTTGTCGGCTTCAAGGTAGGTTTTAAGCTGTTCAAAGTGACTTCTCAGGCGGACTGTCTCCTCGTCAACGGCGATCTTATCGGCGAAGATCGCGACCTCGGTGAGGACTCTCGTCTCGTCATACTCTCTGCCGTCGAGGAGCTCGGTGATCTTCTCCTGAAGTCTCGCGCGGTACTCGGCGAGCGTCTCGGGAGAACGCTCCTCAACCTTCGCTACGAGCGACATAATATTGTCGGCGCGGCTGAGAACATCGGCTTTCAGCCTTCCGCCCTCGTCGCGGCGCATTTTCATAAACGCTTCGAGCGCGACGTCGACCGCCTGCTTAACGTCCTCAAACACCTTCTCCTCATTCTCGGGAGCCTTATGGACCGTGAGAACGTCGGGATAACGGGCAAGCTCGTTAAGAGTGACCGTGTTTTCTATTCCATACTTTTCACTTAATTCTTTAAAAGCATTAAGATAGCCCTGAGCGAGGTTGTGGTTCACAACAACGTCGGTGGGAGTATCCTCGGGCTCGGTGATCGATACGAACATATCGATCTTACCGCGGGAAACGCTCGAGGCGATGTAGGTTTTGAGCTTTTCCTCAAGGAAGCTGTAGCCCCTTGTAGTGCGGCAGCTGAACTCAAAGTAACGGTGGTTTACGCTCTTGATCTCGAGAGTGATAGCGCGTCCGTTGATCTGACCTTCAAACCTGCCGAAGCCAGTCATAGAATAAATCATTCTTCATTTCCTTTCGTTATATTTTTACAGTTTTCTTTTTCACTATATAATAGCACCAACATACCGCGAATACAATAGTTTTGTAACCAAATTGTAACTTCTTTTTTTGAGTTGCATTTTTTTGCATACTGTGATATAATTTATGCGAATATATTTAAAAGGGATGATTTTATGTCAGGACATAATAAATGGAGTACCATTAAGCAGAAAAAGGGCAAAAACGACGCTGCCCGCGCTAAGATTTTCACAAAAATCGGTCGTGAGCTCATAGTAGCAGTAAAGGAAGGCGGAAGCGCCGATCCGTCCGTTAACTCCAAGCTCAGGGACGTTATCGCAAAAGCGAAGGCTTCAAATGTACCTAACGACAACATAGAGCGTATTATCAAGAAAGCCGCCGGCGACAACGACTCCGCAAACTACGAATCCGTTACATACGAGGGATACGGTCC
>JAHLBL010000274.1 GCA_020625635.1 bacterium | reverse complement strand
AGCGATAATGTTGATACCCAGATGGGTATGAGGCTCGCGGGCATAGAGGGCGTCGTCGTGCACTCCGAGGAGCACGTAAGGGAACAGCTCCTTAAAGCGATGGAGGATCCCGAGATCGCGGTTGTCCTTATGACCGAGACGCTCGTCTCGAAATGCCCCGACCTCGTTTATGACTTGAAGCTTAACCGCAAACGTCCTCTCATAGTCGAGATTCCCGACCGCCACGGCAACGGAAGAACGGCTGACAGTATCACAAAATACGTGCAGGAAGCTATCGGAGTCAAGCTTTAGATTAGAGGTTAAACAATGAGTGATTACAAATCAGGCAATTTTCTTAAAGCCATAAAAAAGTTTAACGAGGAAGAGAGAAACAGGATCGTCTCCGAGATGGAGACGAAGAGAGCCGACGCGATAAAGGCGGCTGAGGAAAAGGGCAGGGCAGACGCCGACAAGTACGTCAAAAGGCGTCTTTCCGCCGAGAGATCCGCAATCACAAGCCGCTACGCTATAAAGAATCTTGAGGCTCAGAGCGAGGTGTTCAAGGCGCGCGACAGAATGGTCGGCGAGGTCTTTGACCGCTGTGAGCAGAGGCTTACGGAATTCTGCGCTTCTCCCGAGTACAGGGACAAGCTCGTTTCATTCGCGAAGGAGATCGCCGACACGTTTAAAGACAACAGCTGTATCGTCTATGTAAAAGAGGACGACCTGAAGTACACAAACGATATCAAATCGGTATTTTCGGGCGAGGTCGAGCTGAAAAGCGACCTCACGATCCGTATCGGCGGATTGCGCGGCTACTGCAAGGCGCTTAACATCGTAGCCGACAACACTCTCGACAGCAGGCTCGAGAGCAGGAGAGAATGGTTCGTTGATAACATTGACTTGAAAATCAGCTGATAAGTGAGATGACACTATGAACAACAACGTAATTTTCGGTATCAACGGTCCCGTTATCACCGTAAAGGGACCTACCGAATTCAAAATGATGGAAATGGTACACGTCGGCAAGGAGAACCTTGTCGGTGAGATCATCGGAATCACCGACGATTTCACTACCGTCCAGGTTTACGAGGAGACAACGGGACTTCGCCCGGGCGACCCGATCACGGGCACGGGCAATCCGATGAACGTTCTGCTCGGACCTGGAATCCTCGACAATATATTCGACGGCATCGAGCGTCCTCTCAAGGCTATTGAGAAGGAGGCTGGCGCGTTTATTAACCGCGGCTCTCAGGTTGAGGCTCTCGATACCGAAAAGCTCTGGGACGTCACCCTGAAGGTCAAGGTCGGCGATAAGCTCAGCGGCGGCGAGATCTACGCCGTGATCCCCGAGACGAAAATCATCGAGCACAGACTTATGGTTCCGCCCGCGATATCGGGCGAGATCACCGAGGTTCGCCCCAACGGTATGTACAGGCTGTTCGACACGGTGGCGAAGATCAGGGACGAGCTCGGCGTTGAGCACGACCTCACGCTCTGCCAGAAATGGCCTATCCGTTATTCGCGTCCGATAGAGGAGAGACTGCCTACCACGGTTCCGCTGATCACAGGTCAGCGTACTATGGACACGATGTTCCCGATCGCGAAGGGCGGCACAGCCGCTATCCCGGGAGGCTTCGGCACGGGCAAGACGATGAACCAGCACCAGCTCGCCAAGTGGTGCGACGCGGATATTATCGTGTACGTCGGCTGCGGCGAGCGCGGCAACGAGATGTCTCAGGTGCTCGAGGAATTCTCCGAGCTGATCGACCCGAAATCGGGCAGACCGATGACCGACAGAACCGTCCTTATAGCGAATACCTCCAATATGCCCGTAGCGGCGCGTGAGGCTTCGATCTACACGGGTATCACGCTCGCTGAGTACTACCGCGATATGGGCTACGACGTGGCTATCATGGCGGACTCGACCTCGCGCTGGGCTGAGGCGCTCAGAGAGATTTCGGGACGTCTCGAGGAAATGCCCGCCGAGGAAGGCTTCCCCGCGTATCT
>JAHLBL010000273.1 GCA_020625635.1 bacterium | reverse complement strand
GTCACGCTGATTTTTATAGGAATAGTCCTCACCGCGCTTCACCTCTACGACCGACTGGCGCGGCACGCGGGAGCGGGCACGCTCGTGCCGATAACTGGTTTTGCGAACTCGATGGCGTCGCCCGCAATCGAGTTCAAAAGCGAGGGCTTTATCTCGGGACTCGGAGCGAAAATGTTTGTGATATCAGGTCCCGTGATCGTGTACGGAACGCTCTCCGCGGTGCTCTACGCGGCGCTTGTGTATCTCGGGAAAATAATGCGCTGATAAGCGAAAAGAATATTGCACAACGCAGAAGGCTGATCTTTGGTGAAAACGCATAAACTTTGACAATTCGTACACGCAGCCGAGTGTTTGCAATGTTTTTTTCCTGCTCGGAAAAAATAAAAACGGAAATTGTAAATAATTCGCGAAAAGCTATTGACTTTTTTACAAAAGTGTAATAAAATGGTAAACTAAATGATAATGGGAATTTTTCAGACTTTTTTCAAAAAAGCCAAAAGTTAAACAATGAGTTTAGCACATTGTTTTGATTTTGTCAAGTTTTTATAAAATTTTTCTGGAATTCTTTATCAGGAAGTAAAAACCGCTAATTTTTAAAGGAGTTGATACGCCTATGGTTAATGTAAAACCCGTAAAGCTCGGCAGAACCGAGAGGATGAGTTTCGCAAAAATCGACGAAGTTATCGATATGCCTAACCTTATCGAGGTTCAGAAAAAGTCTTACGAATGGTTTTTGAAGGAAGGGCTTAAAGAGGTCTTCCACGACGTTTCAGGCATCACCGACTACACAGGCAACTACGTTCTCGATTTTCTCGATTACGAGCTCGACGTAGACCACCCGAACTACAGCGTTATCGAGTGTAAGGAACGCGACGCTACATACTCGGCACCGCTCAGAGTTCAGGCAAGACTGCTCAACAAGGAGACAGGCGAGATTAAGGAAAACAATGTCTTTATGGGCGATTTCCCGCTCATGACCGACAGCGGCACCTTTGTTATCAACGGCGCCGAGCGTGTTATCGTTTCTCAGCTCGTTCGTTCTCCCGGCGTCTACTATAAAATGGAGCACGACAAAACAGGTAAGGAGCTCTTCTCCTCGACAGTTATTCCTAACCGAGGCGCATGGCTTGAGTACGAGAACGATGTAAACGACGTTTTCTATGTTCACATTGATAAAAACCGTAAGGTTCCTATCACTACCTTTATCCGCGCTTTAGGTCTCGGCACTGACGGCGAAATCCTCGATTATTTCGGCGACGATACCCGCATCAAGGCTACTCTCGAGAAGGACACCACCCACAGCGTTGAGGAAGGTCTGCTTGAGGTTTACCGCAAGCTGCGTCCCTCCGAGCCTTCAATCATCGAAAGCGCGCAGATTCATATAAACAATCTCTTCTTCGACCCGCACCGCTACGATATGTCGCGTGTAGGCCGTTACAAGTACAATAAAAAGCTCGGGATCTCAAACCGCCTCGCAGGCAGGATCCTTGCCGAGCACGTTGCCAATCCCCGCACAGGCGAGCTTATCGCGACACGCGACACCGTTGTAAGCCGCGAGCTTGCGCGCGAGATCGAGAACGCGGGCGTTCAGGTCGTTTACGTCCGTCTCCCCGAAAAGGACAACAAGGTTATCAAGATCATCTCCAACGGTATGGTGGATATCAGCGGCTACGTTGATTTCGACGCCAAGGAAGAGTGCGAGATCAACGAGAACGTCGTGTTCAGAGTTCTCTGTGAGATTCTCGACTCCGCTGAGAACGACGAGCAGCTCAAGGAAATGCTCCGCGAAAGAAAGTCGGAGCTTATCCCTAACTTCATCACCGTTGACGATATTTTCTCGTCAATCAACTATATGAACTGCCTCGCTGAGGGCGTAGGCAACACCGACGACATCGACCACCTCGGCAATCGCCGTATCCGCTGCGTCGGCGAGCTCCTCCAGAACCAGTTCAGAATCGGTTTCTCACGTCTTGACAGAGTTATTCACGAGAGAATGACTCTCCAGAA
>JAHLBL010000272.1 GCA_020625635.1 bacterium | reverse complement strand
CGAGTTACTACCCATTCCGGGCAAACTGAAAAAAACAGGACAGCTCTTGATACTGAGCTGTCCTGTTTTTATGCGCGACTAAATCTGTAAGCCGGGTTCTGTCGCGAACAGTCATCTATCTTGGCGCGGCGTTGCCGTCGCGCTCAGCGCCACCTCCACAGGACTGCCGAGCAGGCATACGTCCCTCCACGGTGTTGCTCCGGGCAGGGTTTACACGCCCGACGCGTCTCCGCATCTGCGGTGAGCTCTTACCTCACCTTTCCATCCTTACCGTAAAACGGCGGTTATTTTCTGTTGCACTATCCCTGGGGTCGCCCCCGGCGGCCGTTAGCCGTTACCCTTGCTCTATGGAGCCCGGACTTTCCTCGGGAAGACTCCTTTCGGAATAATCCCGCGACTGTTCAATTTACTCGCAGAACTATTCTATTATAAATAGCGGATTTTGTCAAATTGTTTATTGATAATAGTTTTTAAATAAAATCAGCCTGTATTTTGGTGAGGCGTGGCATTGATTGATTTCGCAGAAAATTGTATAATAACAGAAGATTATTTTTGAAGGAGACTGCTATGGACATCAGGAAAGAATCACTTAAAAAGCACTACGAATGGGACGGAAAGATCGAAGTTATTTCAAGAGCTCCAATCAATTCCAAGGAGGATCTCTCCCTCGCCTACACCCCGGGTGTAGCGGAGCCCTGTATGGAGATAAATAAGGATTACGAAAAGAGCTTTGAGCTCACCAGAAGAAACAATCTCGTCGCCGTTGTGACCGACGGCACGGCTGTTCTCGGTCTGGGAGATATCGGTCCCGAGGCGGGTATGCCCGTAATGGAGGGCAAGTGCTGTCTGTTCAAGGAGTTCGCCGACGTAGACGCCTTCCCCATCTGCGTAAGGAGCAAGGACGTTGACGAAATCGCAAGAACTATTTACCTTATCAGCGGAAGCTTCGGCGGCATAAACCTTGAGGATATCTCCGCCCCGAGATGCTTTGAGATCGAGCGCAAGCTCAAGGAGGTCTGCGACATTCCCGTGTTCCACGACGATCAGCACGGAACCGCCGTCATCGTTGCCGCCGCGCTTATGAACGCGCTCAAGGTAGTTAAAAAGAATATAGCTGACGTAAAGGTCGTAATCAGCGGAGCAGGCTCTGCGGGTATCGCTATCGCCAAGCACATTATGAATATCGGCGTTAAAAACGTAACCCTCGTAAACAGCAAGGGAATCATCAGCAAGGGACTGCCTACAAACAACTCCGAGCAGGAGTATATGGCAACTGTAACCAATCTCGAAAACAAGACAGGCAACCTCGCTGACGCTATGGTCGGCGCGGATGTTTTCCTCGGCGTTTCTGCCCCGGGAATCGTCAGCCCCGAAATGATAAAGTCTATGGCTGAGAATCCGATCGTTTTCGCTATGGCAAACCCGACGCCAGAGATCATGCCCGACCTCGCCAAGGAAGCGGGAGCGGCTGTCGTGGGAACGGGACGCTCGGACTTCCCGAACCAGATCAACAACGTGCTGTGCTTCCCCGGAATGTTCCGCGGAGCGCTCGATTGCAGAGCTACGGAAATCAACGAGGCTATGAAGGTCGCGGCTTCATACGCGATTGCGGAGCTCGTTGACGAGAAGGAACTCAGCGCGGATTACATTATCCCCGACGCTATCGACAAGAGAGTCGGCAAGGCTGTAGCCGAAGCGGTAATAAAAGCCGCGAGAGAAACAGGCGCGGCGAGAAAATAATAAACATAACGGGGAGGCTCAAGCAACAATTGAGCCTCCCCTTTTAAATACGCTGTATCGGCAGTTAAAAGTGACAAGTTATAAGTTGCAGCTCTTTCAGTTTCGAGCCGATCGCTTTAACCGATATTGTGTTCTTTTTTATAAATCTCGTTCGCGGCGAGCATAACTCCGAGCTTGCCCGCGTGGAAGTTCAGACTTCCCTGCATCCATACGGCATAGGGCTCACGAAGCGGAGCGTCGGCTGAGAGCTCGATCGAGGAGCCCATCGTGAAGG
>JAHLBL010000271.1 GCA_020625635.1 bacterium | reverse complement strand
CCGACGGAAAAAGGCTTCTGCTCCATAAAAATATTCTTGCCGTAAATCATTTCCAGCGTATCGCGCGAGCTGTGACCGATTGCGAGAATTACGTTGTCGGTTTCGATTGTTTCGCTGTTATTTACGGTGACTGAGTTTATTTTTCCGTTTTTTTCCGTGAACGAGGTAAGTTTCGTGTTGAATCTAACTTCTCCGCCAAGTTCAATTATGTGTTTCCTTATATTTTTAACTACGGTTCTCAGCTTATCTGTACCAATGTGCGGTTTAGCGTTGAAGAGTATTTCCTCGGGAGCGCCGTGGTTTACGAACTCAATAAGAACCTTGCGAGCCCTGATATCCTTTGTGCCCGTGTTTAGCTTGCCGTCCGAAAAGGTTCCCGCTCCGCCTTCTCCAAATTGAATATTCGATTCCGTGTTGAGCTTTCCGCTTTTTATAAAGCGGTTTATTTCGGCTACTCTGCTGTCGCAATCCTGACCGCGTTCAATAATAATCGGCTTTTCGCCTGCCATAGCAAGAATAAGCCCCGCAAACATTCCCGCGGGTCCGAAGCCTGCGATTACAGGGCGTGTATTGAGCGGCTTATGCCTCGGAATATCGTATTCGTATGGCTTGCCGATTGAAGCCTTTTTGTTTTTAGCGCGGCTGATTACGGTGTTCTCGTCACCGTTTACGGTAATATCGACCGTCGCAGTGAAGTGGATGTCATTCTTTTTGCGCGCGTCAACGGAACGCCTGAAAAGAGATATGCTGTGTATTGATTTCTCATCAATTCTGAGCTCTTTACAGACTTTCTTTTTAATTGTATTGTCGGTGTAATCAATAGGAAGTCGTATTCCCGTTAATCTTATCATAAGCTTTCACCCGCGATTATTCCGCTCGCGAACGCGAATTGTAGGTTGTATCCTCCGCAAATTCCGTCAATATCCACAGCCTCGCCGATAATGAACAGGTTTTTGATTTTCCTGCATTCCATTGTTTTCGGGTTTATTTCCTCGCCGTGAATTCCGCCCGAGACAACCTGTGCGTTGTTGAAATCTGTCGGAGCGGTTACCTTAAAGCTGAGCGCGGTGAGGTTATCGGCTACCTTTTTTATCTCACTGTCAGTGAGTGTGCTTACACCTTTTGATAACATCGTGACGCCCGCGCTTTTCATAATATAGACGCCGAGCTTGTTGTTAACGGTTCCGATAAGGAACTCATCGCGGATCCTGCTTCGGAGTGTTTCTCTTTTTCTTTTCAGCAGATTGATAACTTCCTCGAATTTAAGGCGGGGAAGGAGGTTGATTTTTACAATCGGATTTCTGAGCTTTGCAGCTTTGGCGCTCAGGTCGAATATGCAGATACCGGACAGTGAGTTTTCGGTGAACTGCACTTCTCCTTTGTTAGTCAAAACAGGTTTGCTGCCGTCGCATAGTGTCACGATTGCTCCCGCTCTGACGCCTTTTATTGAGGAAAGTTTCTTTCCTGCGACAGGAAGAGGACAAAGAGCAGGCGACAGCTTGGTGCTTCTTATCCCGAGCGATTCAAGTATGCTTATTCCGCTTGCGTCAGCTCCGAGTTTTCCCGCGGCGCATGAGCCTGTGGAAAAGACAACTTTTTCAGCATAATAAACGCTGTCAGATGAAGCAAGCCTGAACATATTATTATCCCGTTTTATCTCTGTGATTTTTGTGTCGGTGATTACCTCGATGCTGAGCTCTTCAATTCTGAATCGGAGCAAATCGAGAACAGCCGAAGCCTGATGGGAGAGGGGATATACCCTGTTTTCGGAGTCAACGTCAAAGGACAGTCCGATATTTGAAAACTCATCCATAACTCTTTTCGGAGAAATTCTCCCGAGGATATCTCCGATGTTTTTTGAAAAGCTTCCGTTATAACATTCGGCTCTGCAGCCGAGGTTTGTCAGGTTGCATCTTCCGTTACCTGTTGAGAGCAGCTTCCGTCCGATTCGAGCCTGCTTTTCAATTATGCAGACCGATTTATTGTTGTTATTCTCTTTTGCCTTTATGGCGCACATCATACC
>JAHLBL010000270.1 GCA_020625635.1 bacterium | reverse complement strand
ACCGAGAATCGCGCCGATAACCGCGGGAATAATGATAACCATACCGTAACCGATAATAATGCCCTTAAGTAATGCCATTAAATCGTTCATTGATTTAGCGGAACTCAGGGCATCCTTAAACGTATTGCCCAGCATTTTTCCGAAATCATAAGCATACTTGTACTGATCTGTCTTGTTTCCCGTGATAAAGGACAATGACAGATTGAAAACAGGAAGCGCCGCTAAGAACGAAATAATTCCTAAAATAAGCGACGCAATGCTCTTGCCCTGCTTTTCGGTCACAGGATACTGCGGATTCTGGTACGCGGGCTGGTACTGCTGCTGATACTGCGGCTGCTGATACGCAGGCTGCTGGTACTGCGGCTGCGCAGGCTGCTGATACGCGGGCTGCTCGGGCTGCTGATACGCGGGCTGCTCGGGCTCCTCAACAGTCGTAAAGCTGTTGTTTCCGCAATCGGGGCAGAATACCACGTTGTCGTTTACTTCGCGTCCGCAGACGTTGCAAGTTCTTTTACTCATAATAATTGTTCCCCTTTCTGTCGGTAAATAATTAACGACATAAAAATACAGAAGAATTATAACACAAAAATCCGACAAAATCACTATTTTTTTGAATTTTTTCACGAAATTTGTGGTATTTTTCTTTCATCTGACCGATTATATAAATAAGATTGCTTTTTTGATAAATTTGTGTTATAGTAGTTGTGTGTGTAAAAATATTACAGATGACAGGTGGAACTATGAAACATAAATATAAGGTACTGCTCACATCGTCAATAATATGCGGAATCATTCTTATCCCGCTGTACATACTTATGTTCACCAGCGGCAGCCAGGATATGTTCTTCTATATTTATCTGCGAAGTTCTCTCACCATCACGCTGGCGTTCATCGTCCTTATCATATATATGGTAAGACACAAGGAGCTTATGAAGGCCGAGTTCAAAAAGACAGCCGTAACAATGCCGACATATATGGAGCGCCGCGCGGTTGAGGCTCCCGAAATGTTCAAAGCCTCGCTCGAAGGCAGACACACCTGTGCCGACGGCTCAGCGCTTTCCATGGACGGCGACGAGTATACGATCCCGCTTCAATACCTTTACAGGCTGTTCATAATCGACTCCGAGTCATGGAATTATACCACCTATGTGGCTCTTGATATCCGCGACGGCAAGCCCTACCGCGTCACCAAGAAAACAACACGTCAGCTCAACATTTACGGAGCCGACCTCCACACAAAACTTATAGACTACGACGAGGTTCGACGCCTCGCGGTACGCGGAAGGAAGAATGCCGACTTCTCGCAGCTCTCTAACGACAACTGGGAGAGCTTTATTCCCGAGGACAAGCGCTTCACAGGCGAGGAAAAGCTCGACAACAGAGTGGATATCTCAGCCGCCGACGGTAAGGCGGATAAAAAGCTCACCGCCTTTTTCTACGAGTCGAAAGTGGACAGAAAGTCCCACATCGTCGCCTACCTCAGAGAAACCGACAAGGGCTTCCGTCTTTTCGGCGCTCAGGCGCTTGACGGGGTGATCGGTCTCAGGTTTGAGTTCGACTGCACCGAGCAGATGGTACGGGACGTATTCGATCAGAAGTACGGCAATATGCTGTACGCCGCCGACAGGACGCTCTCCGATAAGGAAGCCGAATTCGTTCAGACGCTCTTCGCCGACAACAGCGACGAAGCGTGCCGCAACGCCGATAACGTAATCTGCTGTGCGGTCGCGGACGGAAAGTACGACGACTCCAAAACTGCCGCGAGACAGAATCTCGCCGAAACACTCGTAAGCCTCGCGCTCTACGGTTCAAAATAAACTATTTAATGCGGCTCAGCAGTTAATGAGCCGCATTTCTTTTTGTAAATCTTCCTCACAAGTTGCGGCGCCGGTGGGCACCAGTGGGCGCTTTTTCCGGCACCGGTGGGTGCTTTTATCCGCCTTTGGAAGCGTTCGCTCTGGCAAAGCCTTCATGCGGGCGTTTGATTCAGCACGAAGTGTTGAGTGCTTCCCCTATGAGGGGGAGCTGTCAGCCGTGAGGCT
>JAHLBL010000027.1 GCA_020625635.1 bacterium | reverse complement strand
GCGGTGTTACCATCCATGGTTTTCATTTTTCTTGCCATTTGATAGTCCTCCTTGAAAAATTAGGCTAATGTCTGTAAGTGGACACTGATTAAACCATAACCGGTTACAAGACGGTCTAATCAGCGCCTACCCCTGACATTATATCACCCTAAATTTTATCACTAATCGCCCAACTTGTAAAGTGAATTTAAGGCAAAATTTTACGTTTTTGTATAAATATTTCGGGAAAACGCGGCAGAAACCCGCAGCCGCCCGAAAAAGTCCGCCGTACGCCGAAGGACTGACCGTACCCGAAACGGGAAGCGGTCAGTCCTTTTGCTTTTTTAAATATTTGTTTTTCAGTTTCACAGCAGCCTTTGAAGTCTTCAGCTTCCCGCGCTTTCGTAGGCGCTTACGCCCTTGTGCCAGACTATCAGCCCGACCGTCATCAGCAGCGCCGCCATAACGACCGTGCCGCCTATGCAGAACCACGGGTTGCCGCCGGCGATAAAGTAGCTCGCGGGGTAGAACGCCGTGAACGCGAACGGGATTATGTAGGTTACTATCGCGCGTACGGCGCGGTTGTAGATCGACGTCGGGTACTTTGAGAACTCGTTTACCATATAGAACATATAGGTTATCTGTCCGCTGCGCTTCGTCCAGAACGCGATCGACGAGGTGATAAGCTTAACGCCCGTGTAGATAAAGGTCGCGAAAATCAGCGAGATTATGAACAGCGCGACGTTGAGCGGATTTACGTTGAGCTGAACCTGAGGTATACTGACCGAGAGCAGGAGTATTCCCACGAACAGCTCACCGAACGCGTCGATCTGGAATTTCTCGACCGTAACGGCGAACAGCGGGCTCACGGGACGCGTGAGGTACTTGTCGAATTCGCCCTTGCGGATGATCTGGTAGCCTATCATCCAGAGGTTGTCGGTGAAAAGGTGGTCGAGCGCCTTCGGCAGCAGCGCAAAGCCGTAAATGAACAGAAGCTGGTTGAACGTCCAGCCCGCGAGATTAGGTATCTGCGAGAAGATCACCGAGAGGAAAAAGACGTTTATTCCCTGAGCGAGCAGCAGTCCGAACGCTCCTGTGAGGAAGTCGATTTTATACTCCATCAGCCGCTTTAAATCCTGGCGGATGAATATTCCGTGCAGCTTCATAGCGCGGCGGAGTTTTCCGAATATTTTCATAATCAGCCTCCCTGTACGCTCAGCCGCTTGACGCACGCCTTCCAGATAAGCTGCTGCAGCGCGTAGAAGAACGCCAGCCAGAATACCTGCAGCGCGAGGCTTATTATTATGCCCTGCGCGTCGAGCTTGCCTATGTAAATCATAACGGGTGTGTATGACAGCGCCGCGAACGGCAGAAGGTTGAGCACTCCGCCGAGCCACGCGGGCATAAACGCCAGCGGAATAACGGCTCCCGAGAGGAAGCTGACGATGCATTCCTTGGTGAGGTTCGAGCCCCAGAGGTTCTTGAGCACGAACGCCGAGTAGCCGTAGCACACGTTGAAATAAAAGGTGATGAGATACGCCAGAGTGAGGCTGACGAGGTAGAGCAGGAACGAGAGCGGATTGAACATAACCGTTCCCGTCATAAAGTACCTGAACAGCTCAACGCCCGCGACCAGCGGCACGAACGCAATCGACAGCGCGAGAGTGCGCTCTCCGAGCTCCTGAAAGAGGAAGGACAGGTCGAACCGTATCGGCTTGATAAGTCTCATAGATATGTTGCCGTCGCGGATTTCCTCGCCCACGGCGAACGCTCCGTCGGAGTACGCTATAGTCGCGGTGAGGAAGCTGATGAAAATGTAGCTCACCATATCGATTTCCGAGAAGCCCATAAAGGTTTCCGCTCCGCCCGAGTTGAACACGGTGTGCCAGAGAAAGTAGTTTATAAAACAGCGCAGTATATCGCCCACGATAAAGCAGATGAAGTTCGCTCTGTACTGAGCCGCCATCAGAACTCCCGCGCGGGTGAACGGCTTGTAGATTCTCAGAAGCTTACGCATCAAGGCTCACCTCGCTGCGGTAAATGCTCTTTATGATCTCCTCGATGTCCGTGTCGGTCACGTTGATGTCCTTTACGTGCATGACCGAGAGCGTGTAGCTGAGTAGCTTTTCCACCGCGATTTTGCTGCTGTTGAAGCGCGCCTTCGCCTCGTGACCGTCAAACGAAAAGTCAAGATCTTCGCCCGAGAGCGCGAACTCGCGGAAGTAGTCGAGCTTTTCTACGTCGGCGGGATTTACGGGGATAAAGCGCATCTCCCTCGACTGTCCGAATTTTTCCTTAAGTCCCGCGATCTCTCCGTCAAAAACCTTGCTGCCCTTGTCTATCATCACTATGCGCTCGCACAGGTTCTCGACGTCCTGCATATCGTGAGTCGTGAGGATCACGGTGGTTTTCTGTTCGGCGTTGATCGTTTTGATCGCGTTTCTTATGTTGTCCTTGACAACTACGTCCAGTCCGACGGTAGGCTCGTCGAGGAACAGAACCTTCGGGCTGTGAAGCAGCGACGCCGCGATATCCGCGCGCATACGCTGACCGAGCGAAAGGGTTCTTACGGGGCTGGTGATGAAGTCGTCGAGCTCGAGCACTTCGTTTAGGAACGCCATGCGCTTTTTGTAGCTCTCGTCGTCCACCTCGTAAATTTCCTTCAGCACGGTGTAAGTCTCCCGCAGGGCGAGGTCCCACCAGAGCTGTGTGCGCTGTCCGAAGACAACGCCGATTCCCTTGACATAATTCTTGCGGTTCTTATAGGGGATCTGACCGTCAATCTCACATCTGCCCGAGGTTGGTGTAAGGATGCCCGTGAGCATCTTTATCACGGTAGATTTTCCCGCGCCGTTCGGACCGATAAATCCGAGTATCTCGCCGCGCGGAACGTGAAAGCTTATGTCCTTTACTGCTGTGATTATTTCGTTGTCGGGCTTGAAAAAGGACTTTATACTGCCCTTGAGCCCGGGCTCCTTTATTGTCTTTTTGAACTCTTTTCTAAGGTTCTCAACGAAAATCATTTAATTTCCATAGCCTTTCCGCCCACAAATAGTCATTAAGAAACATCTACGACCTTATTGTGGGCGGATAAGGCGTAAACGGAAATTCAGTTATTGCCCGTTGTCCCGCATAGACAAACTGAGCAGACAGCATATCTCCTTCGATAATGTAAATGGTTTTGCGGCCGCGCTTGGGTCAAGGCGCGCCGCGGCGAAGGTGACAGACAGACACGTAACCTGTCACACAGCACTTCTATTATATGGTATAGTTTGGAATAAAACAAGGGCTTGCTCAAAACAAAAAGAGCAGCCCCGAGTGTACAAACGCAATAAACCGACGATAAGTAAGGGAAGGTTCGTTTGTACTGAGCCTCCCCTCCGTGATTATTCCGTTACAATGGTGAAACTCACCTTGTCCCCGTTTTTAACGCCGATTCTTACCTCCTTGTCGTACTGACCGTTACGGATATAGTCGTTCAGCACGGCGCTCGTAAGAGGCTTGGCGGGGTAGTAGATAGCCTTTTTTATTTCCGTCCAATGTCCCGACTGGGTGAGGTAGAGGTCGTTGGTCTTGGCAAAGTAGTAGAAAACCTGCTTTACGCCGTCCTCAAAACGCTTTATTCCGATATAGCGCAGAAATCTCGGATGAGTGTAGTCGTCAACATTGACGTTGTCACCGTCGTATTCGCCGTTATACTTAAAAAGCAAAACCTCGTCGTTGCGGATCAGAAATACCCTTTTCTCCTGAATAAACTCCATAAAAATTCCTGCCTTTTTTTCAGTCGTAAAAGACTGTTAAAATCTTTATTTCATTATATACTACCATACGAAAAAATCAACAATAAATTGAAAATTTTTCGATATTTTTCTGATTTGTTTTGAATTTCATTGACAAAAAACCTTTGTATATATTATAATAAAGATGCCTTAAAAGGAGGGCGGTTTTTGTGAAAAACGTAGTCGCGGCTATACTATCCCTCATTATGGTTTGCACGCTTCTCACACCTGTCTACTCCGTGGATGACGACTATGACGATATCGACCTGCTCGCCGTCTACAGCCCCCACGAGCTTGTGAATCTGTACCACGATGCTGCGAACCACCTCGCTGAGGAGCTCCGCGCTCTGAACAGCGATATCTCTTTTGAAGACTACAATTTTACCGAACAAAATATAGACTCCCTTTACAAGGCGGTTTACAGTGAAAATCCCGATCTTTTCTACGTAAGCCCCAGCGCGTTCGAGACGACCTCGTCTCTGTCCGACGGAAAGGTTGTCGCTCTCAGACCGTACTATATGTTCAAGCAGAGCGCGATCCCGTCGAAAATCGAAGCGTTCGAGGCAGCCGCCGACTACTTTTTAAAGGGGGTCAATCCCGCGTGGGACGATATGACAAAGGTGCGCTACCTGCACGATATCGTCGCCCACTACGTCGAGTATGAGCTTGAGGATTACAGCGACTCCTCGATTTACACGGCTTACGGCGCGCTGATAAACGGCAGAGCCGTGTGTGAGGGTTATACGCTCGCGCTGAACTATCTGCTGTCGCGCGTCGGCGTTGAGGCGCATTACATACGAAACAAGGTCGAGAGCCACGCGTGGTCTATGGTTACGATTGACGGCGAGTATTATCACGTCGACGTTACGCAGGACGACGCGAGCTACGACAACCTCGGCAGAGTCAATCACACCTACTGTATAGTCAGCGACAGCGCGCTGTGTCAGGGAGATTACGATACCGACCACGCCGCGTGGGTCAGCGGCAGAAAAGCGGGCAGCACAAGGTTCGACAACGCCTGGTGGCGCAATATAAACACCATGATATACCGTATCGGCAGAAACGATTACTACGTAAATCAGCACTACGGCAGCAGCATTTACGGCGGAATTAAGTGCCGCGACGCTTCTACGGGACAGCAGCTTACCACCTCAGTGCTCCAGACAAGATGGTATGTAAAGGGGCTCGAGGGCGCCTTCTGGGAGAGGGCTTACGTATATCTCACATACGACGGAAAGTACCTCTACTTCAACGACGCCAACACCGTCTACCGTCAGGTGCCGGGCTCGGAAGTGAGCTTCGCCGTTTACAATAAGCCGAGTACGTTGAAAAACGATATCTACGGCGTTGCATTTAAGCCCGACGGCAGCCTCTACGTCACGATAAAGACGGACCCGAACTCCCCCGACAAGATTTATAAGCTCGATATAAAGGCTGTAAATGAGTATGATTTCTCGGAGCCCGAGCCCGTTACGGAGCCCGAACAGACCGATCCGACCGAGACCTATCCCGACGCTCCCACGGAGAGCGTTCCCGATGTGACCGAACCGAGCGAGACCGCCGAGACTACTAAGCCGACAAATCCGACGGAGCCTAAAACGGATGGGGACGTCGTGAAGAAAAAGCTTACTCTCTACGTTGCCCAGCAGAGCTATATAAAGGCTCAGGACGCGGGGAAGGTGACATATTCGTCCAGCAAAAAGTCGATTGCGTCCGTTACGAAGAAGGGCGTTATCACGGCGAAGAAGAAGGGCAAGGCTGTTATTACCGCGAAGGGAAAGTTCCTCACGGCGAAGATCACCGTCACCGTGAAGAACCCGAGGCTGAGCGCGACCTCGCTCAAGGTGAAAAAGGGAAAAAAGGTCAAGCTTAAAATCATCGGCGGCGTCGGAAGCGTGAACTTCAAAAGCTCGAACAGGAAGGTCGTTTCGCTCAATTCGAGCGGCGCGATAATCGCCAAGCGAAAGGGCAAGGCTACGATCACGCTCACCACGAACGGCGGAATAAAGCTGAAATGTAAAATCACGGTAACATAATATTGAACATCACGCGCGGAAGGCGGCTGTGCCCTCCGCGCGTTTTTTGCGTATAAATGTGATTGAGCCGACTTTTCTTTAATATCTTGCTAATTTCCGCCGCGTATGATATTATAAAGTGTAATACTATCTTCTGATATATTATTAAAGTTTTTAATTGAAAATAGTATTAAGCTATTAAGGTCAGGTGATAACCATGAATATAGTTGAAATGTATAAGGAAAACAAAACTCTGCTCAGCTTCGAGGTGTTCCCCCCGAAAAAGACCTCGCCGATCGAATCGGTGTACGGCGTTCTCGAGGAGCTCACGGCGTTAAAGCCCGCCTATGTCAGCGTCACCTACGGCGCGGGCGGCACAGCCGCGGACAACACCTGCGCGATTGCGGCTAAAATAAAGAATACCTATAACATAGAGGCGATCGCCCACATAACCTGCGTCAACAGCACAAAGCGTCAGGTTGAGGACGCGCTCGATAATTTCAAGGCGAACAGCATCGACAACGTGCTCGCTCTGCGCGGCGACATAGTTCCCGACCTTCCGCCTCAGACGGACTTCCGCCACGCCGACGAGCTCACTGCGTTTATAAAGAGCAAGGGCGGCTTCCATGTCGCGGGCGCGTGCTACCCCGAGGTACACCCCGAGGCGGAGGACGAAATAACCGATATTATCAACCTCAAAAAGAAGGTGGACGCGGGCGCGGAGTTCCTGATTTCTCAGCTCTTCTTCGACAATCAGTGCTTCTACGACTTTCTGAAGCGCTGCCGTCTCGCGGGCATAAATGTGCCGATAGAGGCTGGTATTATGCCCGTCGTAAACAAGAACCAGATCCAGAGGATGGTGTCGCTCTGCGGAGCGTCGCTCCCCGCTAAATTCTCCCGCATTATGAACCGCTACGAGAACAACCCCGAGGCGCTTCGCGACGCGGGTATCGCCTACGCCGTAGATCAGTGCGTCGACCTTATCGCGAACGGCGTAAGCGGAATCCACCTCTACACCATGAACAACCCCTACGTAGCTCGCAGGATCTGCGAAGCGATCGGCAAGCTGCTGTGATCGCGCTTAAAGAGCTCAACCGCGCCGAGGCGGTACGCTACCTCGGCGGCAGAGGCGTTGAAATGAACGGCGCTATGGAGAGCCTGCTCGACGTATGCGAGCGGGAGCTTCTGAGCGCGGCGGCGCCTAAATATCTCTACCGCGAGCTCGACCCGACGGAGCACGGGCTCATCGTCGGCGAGTCTGTCGCCGCTCACCTCAGCGGCTGTAACAGCGCGGTGATCTGCTGCGCAACCGTCGGCGCGCCCGTGGACAGGCTGATCCGCACGGCGCAGGTCACCGATATGGCAAAGGCTGTCGTGCTCGACGCGCTCGCGGGCGTGGCGGTCGAACAGCTCTGCCGAGGCATTGACGAGCTCGTCGCTGCCGAACACGAGGGCAGCTACCTTACCTACCGCTTTTCCCCGGGCTACGGCGATTATCCGCTCGAGCTCCAGTCGGAGTTCCTCCGCCTGCTCGACGCGCCGAGGAAAATCGGGCTCTGTGTTACAGACAGCTTCCTGCTCACCCCCGCAAAATCCGTCACCGCGATAACGGGGCTGAGCGATAAACCGATAGAGCGCAGACGCAGCGGCTGTCAGAGCTGCAATATGCGCGATAAATGCAAATTCAGAAAGGCGGGCGATCGCTGTGAATTTTAAAGAATTGCTTAAAAACGACTTTGTCCTGCTCGACGGAGCGACAGGCACGATGCTCCAGAAAAGCGGACTGAAGGTCGGTGAAATACCAGAGCTGCTGAACCTCACCGCTCCCGACGTCGTGACGGGGATCCACCGTCAGTATGTCGACGCGGGCACGATGATCGTCAGCACAAACACCTTCGGCGCTAACGGCTACAAGCTCGCGGGCTGCGGTCACAGCGTGGAGGAGATCGTCCGCGCCGCCGTAAAGAACGCGCGCGAGGCAGCGGACGGCAGGGCGATAGTCGCGCTCGAGATGGGACCTATCGGTCAGCTTATGGAGCCCGCGGGCTCGATGAAGTTCGAGACCGCTTACGAATATTTCAGAGAGCAGGTGCTCGCGGGCAGCGACGCCGACGTCGTGTATCTCGAGACGTTTACCGACTTGCTCGAGGCTAAGGCGGGCGTGCTCGCGGTAAAGGAGAATTCCGACCTGCCCGTGGTCGTTTCAATGACCTTTGAGCCGAACGGCAGAACCTTCGCGGGCGTCAGCGTAGCCTGCGCCGCGACAACTCTCAGCGCGCTCGGCGTTGACGCTTTGGGCGTAAACTGCTCGCTCGGACCGTCGGAGCTCACCGAAATAGTGCGTGAATTCACACTGTGGACAGACCTGCCGATTTTCGTTAAGCCGAACGCGGGACTGCCCGACCCCAACAGCAACACCTACAACGTAACTCCCGACGAATTTGCCGAAGCGATGGACACCATCGTCGGCTTCGGAAGCGTCAAGCTCGTCGGCGGCTGCTGCGGAACAACTCCCGACTATATCCGCGCGCTGAAAAAGGTTATCGACAATAAAAAATTCAAAAAAGCTCCCCTGTCCCGCGGGACTGTGGTCTGCTCGGGTACGACAGCCGTTGAGATCAGCGAGCCGCGCGTGATTGGCGAGCGCATAAACCCCACGGGCAAGAAGCTCTTTAAGCAGGCGCTTATCAATAACGATATAGATTATATCCTCTCCCAGGCAATCAGCCAGGTAAAGGCGGGCGCGGACATTCTCGACGTCAACGTCGGACTGCCCGAAATCGACGAAAAGGAAATGATGGTGCGCGTGATAAAGGCGCTGCAGTCCGTCGTCGACGTGCCGCTCCAGATAGATTCCACGAAGCCCGACGTGCTCGAGGCAGCGCTGAGGATCTACAACGGCAAGCCGATAGTAAACTCCGTCAACGGCGAGGAAAAATCTCTCAGCTCCGTTCTTCCGCTCGTTAAGAAGTACGGCGCTTCCGTCGTCGGTCTTACCCTCGACGAGAACGGTATCCCCAAGACAGCGGAGGGACGTTTTGAAATCGCGAGAAAAATCGTCGAGCGAGCCGAGGCTTGCGGAATCGACCGCCGCGACGTGTATATCGACTGCCTCACGCTCACGGTCTCCGCGGAGCAGGCGGGCTGCCGCGAAACGCTCAGCGCGCTTCACAGGGTAAAAACCGAGCTCGGCTGCAGGACCTGTCTCGGAGTTTCCAACATCAGCTTCGGTCTGCCGAACAGACCGCTTGTAAATCATATATTCCTCACTATGGCGCTTGAACAGGGGCTCGACCTCCCGATCATCAACCCCAACGACGCGGATATGATGGGCGCTGTAAGAGCCTTCAAGGTGCTGTCGGGTATCGATAAGGATTCGCGCGCCTTCATAGAGGCTTACAACACCGACGCTCCCGCCGAAAAGCCTAAGATTCAGAGCTCCCACACCTCTCTGTCCGAAGCCGTGATCAACGGGCTCAAGGGTGAGGCGGCGGACATCACCCGCGCTCAGCTCGAAAAGCACGACGCTATGGACATAGTAAACACCCAGCTCATTCCCGCGCTCGACAAGGTCGGCGAGGCTTTCGAGAAGGGCAGGCTGTTCCTGCCTCAGCTTATCCAGAGCGCCAACACCGCGCAGGTGTGCTTTGAGGTTATCAGAGAGGAGCTCACAAAAACAAACTCCGCTCCCGTGTCCAAGGGCAGGCTTATTCTTGCTACGGTCAAGGGAGATATCCACGATATAGGTAAAAACATTGTCAAGGTTCTGCTCGACAACTACGGCTACACCGTAATCGATCTCGGAAGAGACGTCGACCCTCAGCTTATTGTCGACACAGCCGTCAGCCAGAACATCCGTCTCATTGGACTTTCCGCGCTTATGACTACTACGCTCGGCAGTATGGAGGAGACTATCCGCCTTGTGCGCGCGACTCCCGCTCTCAGCGACTGCAAGGTTATGGTCGGCGGAGCGGTTCTCACCGAGGATTACGCGATGAAAATCGGCGCGGACTACTACTGTCGGGACGCCAAGGACAGTGTTGATAAGGCAAAAATCATTTTTGGTTAAGGAGTAACGAGTATGAATAATATCTGCGGCAACTGCTTTAAGGAAAAGCAGAGCGCGTTCTGTCCTTACTGCGGCTTCAATGAAAAGGAGAACGCAGAAAAATATCCGCTCGCGCTTCCCGTGGGCTCGATTCTCGCGGGCAGGTACATAGTCGGAAAGGTGATCGGTCAGGGCGGCTTCGGAATAACATACCTCGCTCAGGAGTACGACACAAAGAAAAAAGTGGCGATAAAGGAGTATTTTCCCGAGTCTCTCGCCACCAGAACACAGCTCACAACGGTAACGTCGTTTTCGGGCGAGAAGGAGGACAGCTACTACTACGGAAAGAGCTGCTTCCTTGAAGAGGCAAAGACGCTCGCCGAATTTATCGGCAATCCCTCGATCGTGAGGATCTACAGCTATTTCGAGGAGAACAACACCGCGTATTTCGTTATGGAGTACCTCGAAGGCACAAGCCTGCTCGATTATGTGAACAACAACGGCGGCAAAATCAGCTGGAGGGAAATGCGCAGGATCGCCGACCCGATTATGGACGCTCTCGGCGAGGTCCACTCAAAGGGCATCGTCCACCGCGACATAAGCGCGGATAACATCTTTCTCTGCTCCGACGGCAGCATAAAGCTGATTGATTTCGGTGCGGCGAGATACAGCCTCGGCGACAAGAGCCGAAGCCTCGATATTCTGCTCAAGCACGGCTACGCTCCGATGGAGCAGTACGCCAGACACGGACGTCAGGGACCGTTTACGGATATATACGCGCTCGCGGCTACGATGTACCGCTGTGTTACGGGCAAGCTTCCGCCCGACTCCATAGACCGAATCGAGAACGACACTATCGTTCCGCCGAGCAGCTACGGTGTTGAAATAACCCCTGCCGCCGAAGCGGCGCTTATGCAGGCGCTCGCGGTCAATCCCGCGTCGCGCTTCTCAAACATAATCTTTTTCAAAAAGGCTATGGACAGCACCATAAACCCGACCCCGAAGCCTGTGAAAAATACTCCGCCCGCGCCTCCTGCCGCGCCTGTCGCGCCTCCCGTGGAGCCTTATAAGGCGGACAAAAAGTCAAACGCGGTAATTATTACCTCTGTGGTCGTCGCGTCCGTTGTGCTTATCGCGGGAATAATCGCGCTGTTCTTTATCCTCGGCGGAAGCTCAGACAACAAGGACGCGGAAACCCCCGCTACTGAAGCGACTACGATTAACGAGACCGTATCCGTTCCCGATGTTGTCGGCGATTCCGAATCCACGGCTAAACGACAGCTCGAGGACGCGGGGCTCACCGTGACCGTCAAGGAGGAAAACAGCAGCGACGTCAGCGAGGGCTACGTAATAAGCCAGAGCATTTCGGGAGGAGTTCAGGTAAACAAGGGCTCCAATATCACCATAACCGTCAGCCTCGGCACAAGCCGTACAGAGGTTCCCGACGTTGTCGGCAAGTCCGAGTCCGAAGCCAGAAGCGCGCTTGAGAGCGCGAACCTTGAGTGCAAGGTTGAGGAGGAGTACAGCGACACCGTTGACGAGGGCATCGTTATCCGCCAGAGCGAGTACGCGGGCACGGAGGTTGACGAGGATACGACTGTTACCATCACCGTCAGCAAGGGCGTTGAGGACAAGGGCTCCAAGATCGTGAACTCCGAATCCGAATTCCGCGAAATTTACGACAATATGCAGGACTACCTCGGCTATACGATAGCGGTCGACTCGATATACATCGATAAAATCGCGGCAGGCTCGCACTACGACTCCGACGCGCTGTGGATGGGCTTTCCGCCCGAAGACGGCGGCACGTTCACGACCTTCTGTGTCTACAACCTCGACGATGTATCGACCACCGACATCAACGATTTTGTTCAGCAGTACGTAAAGGTCAACATTAAAATTGAAAAACGCGACAACCTTATTTGTATGAATCTGTCATCAATCTGGTACGCTGATTAACAGGCGGAGCCGGCTCATCTGATTTTGAGCCGGCTCCTTTTTGTTTTTTTCGTATTTTTTACTTGACAAACGGAAATAATATGATAGAATATAGAAAATAGATTGCACACAATTTAATTTTCAGAGAGGTGTTAAATATGGTAAAAGAGTTAACAACACAGGAATTCAAATCAAAGGTAATCGACAGCGGACGTCCCGCGCTTGTGGACTTCTGGGCGTCGTGGTGCGGTCCGTGCAGAATGCTCTCGCCCATCGTTGACAGCGTCAGCGAGCAGGTAAGCGGAGTTGATTTCTATAAGGTAAACGTCGATGAGGAGCCCGAGCTCGCGCGCGAGTTCGCGATTATGAGCATTCCCTGCCTGATCCTCTTTAAGGACGGCAGAGCGATCGACCAGAGCGTCGGCGTAGTTCCCGAAGCCGCTGTAAAGGCGTTCGCGGAAAAGGCGGCATTATAATTGACAATTGAGAATTGACAATTAAGGTCGGGCAGATTTTTTAAATCCGCCTTTGGAAGCGTTGAGTTTGGCAAAGCTTTCATAAACGGCGGGGCTGGTGTTGTGCTCAGTTTTCGGCGGCGCACCATATATTAAAATACGGTCGGGCAGACAGGTTGTATCAACAGCCTTCCCTGCCCGACCGTATTTATATATGGATTTTTCGGCGGCGCTCGATAAGTCCTTCCCCTCTCAGGGGAAGGTGGCGCGCCTTTAGGCGTGACGGAAGAGGTCAAATTACGCAACATAGAATTTACGAGCAATTCCGCTAATTTACGCCTTTCCACCTCCTCAGTCAGCCTCACGGCTGACAGCTCC
>JAHLBL010000269.1 GCA_020625635.1 bacterium | reverse complement strand
TATGGTAGTATTCGGCACGCGACCCGAGGCTATAAAAATGTGTCCTCTCGTCAACGAGCTGAAAAGCAGAGAAAACTTAATAACAAAGGTCTGCGTTACGGGACAGCACCGCCAGATGCTCGATATGGTGCTTGAGGTGTTCGACGTTGTGCCTGACTACGACCTCAGTATAATGAAGGACAAGCAGACGCTGTTCGATATCACGACAAACATTCTAAACCGAATCAAGGAAGTGCTTGAGACAGAGATGCCAGACGTTGTGCTTGTCCACGGCGATACCTCGACCACTTTCGTGACAGCGCTTGCCTGCTATTATTTGCAGATACCTGTCGGTCACGTTGAGGCGGGACTTCGTACATACAACATCTACTCTCCTTATCCCGAGGAGTTTAACCGTGAAGCGGTTGGAATTATCAGCAGCTATAATTTCGCTCCGACCGAGATTTCCAAGCAGAACCTAATTCGTGAGGGCAAGAATCCCGATACCGTTTATGTGACAGGCAACACAGTTATTGACGCGCTGAAAACGACGGTTCGAGAGGATTACACTCATCCCGAGCTCGAATGGGCAAAGGACAGCAGGTTGATAATGCTGACAGCTCACCGCCGTGAAAACCTCGGCGAGCCGATGCACAGAATGTTCAGGGCAATCCGCAGAATTGTCGAGGAAACGCCTGATGTCAAGGTGATTTACCCGATTCATATGAACCCTGTTGTTCGTAAGGCGGCGGATGACGAGCTTAAGAACAATGATCGAATCCGCCTTATAGAGCCGCTTGATGTGCTTGACTTTCACAACTTTATGGCGCACAGCTATCTGATCCTGACAGACAGCGGCGGCATTCAGGAGGAAGCACCCTCTCTCGGAAAGCCTGTACTCGTAATGCGTGACACAACCGAGCGCCCCGAGGGGATAGAGGCAGGTACATTGAAACTCGTCGGAACGGACGAGGAAGTTATATACAGCGAGTTCAAAAAGCTCCTGACAGATAGAGAAGAATACGAAAAAATGAGCAAAGCCTCAAACCCCTACGGCGACGGTTTTGCGTGTAAAAGAATTGCGGATATACTTGAATATGACTAAACGATTAAAATACTTAGACTACGCGAAAGGCATAGGTATTATTGCTTTGCTTTTTGCTCATACGATGAACACAGAAGAGAATTATATAGGAATATGGATAACCTCATGGTTTATGCCGATATTCTTTATTGTCAGCGGAATAATTCTGCAAAAGAAATTCAGGGGGGGTACAACTACTTCTGATATATTGACTCTTGTAAAAAAGCGAATATTTCAGTTAGTGATTCCGTTTGTAATTTTCTGCACCTTGCTTGCGCTGTTCTATTCGGGCTTGTCGGTTGTGTCGGGAGAGAAACCCGATATTGTTAGTTACATTTTCCGAATAGTTAAGTTTGAAGGAATAGATTCTTTGTGGTTTATACCATGCTATTTCCTAACGGAATTACTTATGTGTATTCTGTTGCTTGTAAAAGGCGTTATCGGGAAAATAATAAGGATAGGCTTTCTTTTGTTCGGTATTTGCAGCATTATATTTACGTTAAGATTTCCGAGAGTTCTTGTTTTTGATTGTTATGTGTTTACATATATCGGTTTCCTGTTTGGAAGGTTTGACTTGATTGGCAGGATAAATATCTTTTTTGCCTGCATATTGTTTGCGGCAGGAGTTCCGCTTGCTATTTACAACGGCGGAGTGGGAATGGCGGCGCTGTTATTCAACAAGGGATACCTGTACATAATCAACGCCATAATAACGAGCACGGCGATTATTTCGATTTGCAGGTTTATTGAACAAAAAGAGTGGAAATTATCATTTTTAGATTATTTCGGAAAGAACTCGATTGTGGTGCTTTGTACAAACAATTTGTTAATAGAAACAATTCGCTTATTAGACGGCAAGCTTACGGGCAATTTTTTGCTGTCAACAGGAATATGGGGAAGCATCCTCTTTACCCTGATTCTCATAGGTTTAGAGTTTTTGATAATAAAAATATCCGAAGGTCCGTTAGGCGTGATTTTCGG
>JAHLBL010000268.1 GCA_020625635.1 bacterium | reverse complement strand
GGCGGCGAGAACATCTACCCCGTTCAGATCGAGGACTTCCTGCGCTCGAACAACGCAGTCAAGGACGTAGCCGTTATCGGTCTTCCCGACCAGCGTCTCGGCGAGATCTCCGCCGCGGTCATTGAGGTAAAGGAAGGCTGCTCGCTCACCGAGGACGAGGTAAACGAGTTCTGTCTTGAGCTTCCGCGCTATAAGCGCCCGAGGAAAGTCATCTTCGCAAAAGTTCCGCGCAACCCCACGGGCAAAATCGAGAAGCCCGTTCTCAGGAAGATCTACTGCGGCGAGAGCGTCGTAGCACAGCAGAACGAGATCGACTCCAAAAAGCTTGTTTAAAAAAGTCAATTAAAATATAATCCCCTTTTCAGGGGGCGGTGCTCCTTGAAAAGGGTTATATTAAACCATATACACTTTAATCCTTTAAAGGGTTAAATTACAAAAACTGGAGGTAAACATTTTGATCAAGGTAATTTTACTTATTCTGTTCTTCGGCGTAATGGTCGGCGTAGGCTTCTACTGCCGCAGTCACGCCACGGACGTAAACGGATTCGTACTCGGCGGCAGAAGCGTAGGACCATGGCTGACAGCCTTCGCCTACGGCACATCGTACTTCTCGGCTGTAATCTTCGTCGGCTACGCGGGACAGTTCGGCTGGAACTTCGGTATCGCGTCAACGTGGATAGGTCTCGGAAACGCGTTCATAGGCTCGCTGCTCGCCTGGGTAATACTCGGCAGACGCACGAGAATAATGACACAGCACCTGAACTCCGCGACAATGCCCGAGTTCTTCGGCAAGCGCTTTGACAGCAAAGGTCTGAAAATCGGCGCTTCCATCATCACTTTCATCTTCCTCGTACCCTACACCGCCTCTCTCTACAACGGACTTTCACGTCTGTTCGAAATGGCTTTCGGCATCGACTACGTGTGGTGTATCCTCATTATGTCCGTGCTCACGGGTATCTACGTAATCGCGGGCGGCTATATGGCTACCGCAATCAACGACTTTATCCAGGGCATTATTATGCTCTTCGGTATCATCGCGGTAATCGCCGCAGTGCTTATGTCAAAGGGCGGATTCAACGCCGCTCTGAACGGTCTCGCAAACGTTCCCTCGGAAACCCCCGGAGCGTATAACTCGTTCTTCGGTCCCGACCCCGTAAGCCTGCTGTTCGTCGTAATACTCACCTCGCTCGGCACATGGGGACTTCCGCAGATGGTTCAGAAGTTCTACGCAATCAAGAGCGAGAAGGACATCAAAAAGGGCACAATAATCTCCACCGCGTTCGCGATCATCGTAGCGGGCGGCTGCTACTTCCTCGGCGGCTTCGGACGACTCTTCGCCGACAACCCCGACGTTCAGAACGCCATCGCCAACAAGAACTTCGACGCTATCATCCCGACGATGATCTCCACACTTCCCGAGATCCTTATCGCTATCGTAGTTATCCTCGTTCTCTCGGCTTCGATGTCGACGCTTTCCTCGCTCGTTATCACCTCGGCTTCCACGCTGACTATCGACTTCCTCAAGGGCAATATCATCAAGAAGATGAACGAGAAAAGACAGGTTCTTCTTATCAGAGCCTTTGTCGTTGTGTTCATCGTTATTTCGGCGGGAATAGCCATCTATCAGGTACAGAGCAAGAACGACGCGGTCAAGTTCATCGCTCAGCTTATGGGCGTTTCGTGGGGCGCACTCGCGGGCGCGTTCCTCGCTCCCTTCCTCTACGGTCTCTACTGGAAAAAGACCACGAAGGCTGCCTGCTGGGTAAGCTTCATCTTCGGCTCGTGCCTTATGCTCGCCAACCTCTTCTTCCGCAGCGCTTTCCCGCAGATTCTCCAGTCCCCGATCAACTGCGGCGCGGTAGCTATGCTCGCGGGACTTGTTATCGTTCCGCTGGTGAGCCTTATCACTCCGAAGCCCGCAAAGCAGCTCGTCGATGAGTCCTTCGCCTGCTACGAGAAGAAGGTTCCCGCCGCTCAGAAGCACTCGCTTGATTAATTAATACAGCAAAATAATTTCGGGAGAGGCGTTCGTCCTCTCCCGATTTTT
>JAHLBL010000267.1 GCA_020625635.1 bacterium | reverse complement strand
GAGAGAATCAGAAGAATCACAGGCTACCTCGTAGGAACTCTTGACCGTTTCAACAACGCTAAACGCGCCGAGGTCGAGGACAGAGTTAAGCACGGACTCACTGATTGCTCCTGCTCACTCGAGGATATTGCTTGAAATTAACTATCAGAGCGCTGTGAAAACGGCGCTCTTTTATGTTGCAGGAGAATGTTATGAATTACAATATTTTAATACTAAACGCGGTTACATATTTGCTTGGCATTATTGCATACACCTTGATTTTCCGAAAAGCAGGAAAAAAAGCGTTTTTGGGGATAATACCATTCTACCGCGAATGGGTTATGCTCGACGTAATAAAGCTGAATAAGAAGTTATTCTTGCTTTATCTGCCTTGTTCGTTGTATTCTTTGACTTCTTCAATTTTGAATACATTTTGGGGAATAAACCTTACACAAACGTATCCGATATTAATGATATTGGTAACAGCAGGTCTTGTTTACAGTATTATCACGGCGACTGCTCTCGGCAACGCTTTTAGTAAAGGCGGCGCATTTAAAGTCGGTCTTGTGTTGATAGCGCCGATATGCGAGTTGATTCTCGGTTCAGACCGCAGCAAATATAAATACAGAGAAAAGAAAAACAAAAAGGCAAAGAAAAAATCTTGACATAATACGACACATAGATTATAATACATAGAAATGAATATAACTTATCAAGAGAGACTGAGGGACAGGCCCTGTGAAGTCCGGCAACCTGCTGATGCAAGGTGCTAAATCCTGCGGCTTTGACCGAAAGATGAGCAACAATGTCACCGTTCGGCTGAGCGGTGATTTTTATGTTTACGGAGGGAAAAAAATGGCTAAATTCTTATTCACATCAGAGTCAGTAACAGAGGGACATCCCGACAAGGTATGCGACCAGATTTCCGACGCGGTTCTTGACGCTATTCTCGAGCAGGACAAAAACGCTCACGTCGCATGCGAGACAACCGCGACAACAGGTATGATTCACGTTATGGGCGAGATTTCGACAGAATGTTATGTTGATATTCCCGCGATTGCCCGTGAGGTAATAAACAACATCGGCTACGACAACGGCGAGTGCGGCTTTAACGGCAACACCTGCGCAGTGCTGACCTCGATCGACTCCCAGAGCGCGGATATCGCTATGGGTGTTAACGAGAGCTATGAGCTCAAGGACGGCGAGACAGACGCCGACAATCAGATAGGCGCGGGAGATCAGGGTATGATGTTCGGCTACGCGTGCAACGAAACTCCCGAGCTTATGCCTCTGCCGATCTCACTGGCTCACAAGCTCGCTGTTCAGCTCACCAAGGTGAGAAAAGACGGCACTCTCCCCTACCTCCGTCCCGACGGCAAAACTCAGGTAACCGTCGAATACGAGGACGGAAAGGCTGTCAGAGTAGACACTGTAGTAGTTTCAACTCAGCACAGCGAGAGCGCGACGCTCGACACAATCCGCAGAGATATTCTCGAGCACGTTATAAAGCCCGTTATCCCCGCGGAGTTCTTTAAGGATACAAAGGTTTTCATTAACCCGACAGGCAGATTCGTTATCGGCGGTCCCGTCGGCGACTCGGGACTTACGGGACGTAAGATCATCGTAGACACCTACGGCGGATTCTCACGTCACGGCGGCGGCGCGTTCAGCGGAAAGGACCCCACAAAGGTTGACCGCAGCGCGGCATATTACGCGAGATATATCGCGAAGAACATCGTAGCAGCCAAGCTCGCCGACAAGTGCGAGGTACAGCTTGCTTACGCAATCGGCGTGGCGCATCCCGTTTCCATTATGGTAGACACCTTCGGCACAGGCAAGCGCTCCGACGAGGAGCTCTCAGCCGCTGTCAGGAAGGTATTCGACTGCCGTCCTCATTCCATAATCCGTGAGCTCGACCTCACAAACACACGCTACCTTCCCGTAGCCGCTTACGGACATATGGGACGCGAGGACCTCGGCGTTAAATGGGAAAACACCGATAAGGTTGAAGCGCTTTTGGCGCAGTTTTAAAACCAAATAATCGAGTAGGGCGGAATAGCTCCGCCCTCTCACACCACCG
>JAHLBL010000266.1 GCA_020625635.1 bacterium | reverse complement strand
CGCGCCCTTCTTGATCGTGATAACACCCTTCTTAGAGATGCTCACTCCCTTTGATGTTCCCTTCTTTACAGCAGCATAGGAAACGGCGCCCTGATTCTTCTTTACAGTGATCGCGTTTTTAACAGTCACATTCTTCTTTTTCAGAGCTTTGAGCAGAACACTTTTATCTTCCGTCTTGACAGTCATCGGGTTCTTAGCCTTTTTGATTTTAAAGGTCTTAGTAATGCTGCCCTTGTACTCGCCGATACCGATGATCGTCACGGTAGCTGTACCGACGTTGATGTTATCGCTATAAAGTGTTTCAAACTCGGCATAGTTTCCGCTGTCCGTAACCTTAATACTCTGTCTTATGGGATTGCCCGTGTACGTCTTATCCTTGATTCCGCTGACCTCCCAGCCGCTGATATCGGTGAGCTCAGGCTCGGGTTCGTCGGTTTCATCGGTAGGCTCGGTAGTTGTTTCGGTCTCCTTTGGCTCGGTGGTCGTTTCTGTCGGAGCTGTCTCTGTGACAGTCTCGGTCTCCTTCGGCTCGGTAGTTGTTTCTGTAGGAGTTGTCTCGGTAACAGTCTCGGTCTCCTTGGGCTCGGTCACCGTCTCAGTGGGAGTTGCTTCCAAAGAATAGGTATAATTTACAACGATCTGCAGCTTCGGGTCTACTCCCGAAATCTTCGAAACGGTAGCCTTTCTGTCGTTTATTCTGGCATTTACATAGGGCTCGCCCGACTCGTTCAGATTGAATTTATATTCCTTTTTCAGGGTGACATATACCTTTACGGTGTATTCCTTTCCGTTCTCAAATACATCTCCCTCGTCCATCCATTTATCATCGGTTTTGTTATACCACTCAACCGTTTCCTCGGCTACCGTAGCAGGAATATCAACCTTGCATACACAGCCTTCGCCCGCAACAGGATCAACTATACCTGTGACTGACATAACGCCGAGAATGATCCTCTTATCGATCGGTATGTAATCGCACTTGACGCACAGCATTTTGTTGTTCTCCTCAAGCCACACACGGTCGGGCGTTTTGCCGTTAACGGTCACGTTTAAGCCGTCCTCGGAAAACTCATAGTTTCCGTCAGCCTTGAGCCTTAAGTTAAGCGAATACGTCTTGCCTTCCTCATAGGCAACATTCACCATGGAAGTATTGTCGGTTTCATTATACCAGAATATTTTATCTAAAGAGTATCCGTCCTCAAGCTCAATGTTTTTAGACGTATAATAATTGATTTCGGGCTCTGAAACACCTGTAATCGCCACATTGGAAATATATCCCGCGGGCAGTGTGTATTTCATTTCTACGTTGATCCACTCGGTGCGGTCCTCCATAGTAACCGAGCTGACGCCGTAAGCTTCCTTGCCGTTTACGGTAGCGGCAATATCGCCTAAACTGAACTCAAAGCCGCTGTTTGCCTGAAGATGGATATTCGCGCCGTAGGTATGACCTGCAACAAACACCTCGTCGTCCTTCATCCATGTACGGGTATCATAATCGTACCAGTAAACAGCGTCTGTTCTGAATCCTCTGTTCGAGTCAGCGGTTTTGACAGGCTTAGCGCCTGTTATCGGCTCGGTAACACCTGTAACCGCTACGCTGTAAATAATTGCTGCGCCCTCGGATACAACTGAGCTATCCGCGGCACTTGCGGGAAGAACCGCGGATACACTTATAATAATAAGCGCAGCCAACAGTATACTGATGAATCTTTTCATAATAATTCACATAGCCTTTCCGCCCACAAATAGTTTTTGAAGTTATTTACAGCCTTACCGTGGGCAAATAAGGAGTAATCATCTCCGTTGTATCGGCGGTGTTACCCAAAACAGGTTTTGGACAACACCTGACGCAGGGATAAGCCTGCATTAATATTATATCATATGCAGCCGCAAAAAACTACACAAAGATAGCGACTGTGTTTTGTACACAATTCACACGATTCCGCGTTATATATGAAAAGGAGAGAGCCGAAGCTCTCTCCAAACTGATTATTTTATTTTACTTTGATCTTAACAGTAACCTTTTTGGTCAGCTTTTTGTAATTCTTGTTGCCCTTGGCGGTTACGTTTACAACGATCTTGAGGGT
>JAHLBL010000265.1 GCA_020625635.1 bacterium | reverse complement strand
CCCAAGGAGACAGAGACCGTCACCGACAAGCCGATCGAGACTGAGACAACGACCGAGCCCAAGGAGACAGAAACAGTCACAGAAAATCCGACAGATACAGAAGCTACTTTTCCTGCCAAGAAGGATATCAGCAATTGGATGGTATCCAAAATCAAGAACCAGACCTATACTGGCAAGGCGATCGAGCCTGCTGTCGCTGTTACAAACCTCACCGAAAGCGCCGACATCTCCGTAACCTACAAGAACAACAAAAACGTCGGTACGGCTACCGCGGTTATCACGGGCAAGGGCGACTATACAGGCACGATTACGACAACATTCAAAATCGTAAAGGCTAAGAACACAATGACAGTAAAGGCTAACGCCAAAGCCGTCAAGGCAGCCAGCCTCAAAAAGAAAGGCGTTACCGTCAAGAAGGCGATTACCGTCAAGAAGAACAAGGGTGCCGTAAGCTACGCCGCCGTAAAGAAGAGCTCTTCAAAGGGAGTAAGTATCTCGAAGAAGGGTGTTATCACAATCAAGAAGGGCGTTTACAAGAAGAAAGCAACCCTCAAAATCGTTGTAAAAGTAACCGCGAAGGGCACAAAGAATTACAAGAAGCTCACAAAGAAAGTAACGGTTAAAATCAAAGTTAAATAATTCGCAGTCACATCTTACAGCGGAAGTCAGCACGGCTTCCGCTGTTTTTTTAACTTATACTGTTTTGTCTCAAAGTCCTTTATTGAAAATAAATAAAAAAAACCCCGAAATTCGCAATTAATTTTATATAATTACTTGAATTTGATAAAATAATTTGCTATGATATAAGAGTATAAATATTATCGGTTATTATCGGTAATAATGACCGCGCCGCGCGGTCCCAAGGAAAAGGAATGGAAAAGGAGGCGGACCTCAAAAATGTACTATAGCTACGACGAACAACGTTCGCCGCTTGAGCTTTTTTATGATGGTGACTCGGTAAGAGCGTTTGAGCTGCTGGGAGCTCATCTCAGCAACGTCGACGGCCGCGACGGAGTTATGTTCCGTGTGTGGGCTCCAAACGCCCTGACTGTCTCGGTAATAGGACCGTTCAACGACTGGGACAATATGAGCAACTATATGTACAAAATTGACGAAAAGGGAGTTTGGGAGCTTTTCATCGAGGGTTTAGGCGAGTTTACGCGCTATAAATTCTGTATTGAGACCCCCTGGTTCGAGAAGGTCATTAAATCCGACCCGTACGCGTTCCATACCGAAACGCGTCCCGACAACACCTCTATCGTCTACAACCTGTCCACCTACGAATGGGGCGACGAAGGCTGGTACAACTACAAGAGGGAGCACCCGCAGAAGGAACTCCCGATGAATATTTACGAAATCCACGCGGGCTCATGGAGAAAGTACTCAGACGGGAACTTCTTCAACTACCGCAAGCTTGCGGACGAGCTGATACCCTACGTCAAAGAGATGGGCTACACTCATATTGAGTTTATGCCGATCACGGAATATCCTCTTGACGACAGCTGGGGCTATCAGGTCACGGGCTACTTTGCCCCCACCTCCCGCTACGGAGAACCAAACGACCTCAAGTATTTTATCGACGAGTGTCATAAGAACAACATCGGCGTGATCCTCGACTGGGTTCCCGCCCACTTCCCCAAGGACAGCCACGGACTCGCGCGCTTCGACGGCACGTGCTGCTACGAGTACGAGGGCGAGCGAAAAGGCGAGCACAAGGAATGGGGAACCTACATCTTCAATTACGCAAGATACGAGGTCATAAGCTTCCTCGTGTCCAGTGCCGTTTTCTGGATCGAGCAGTACCACTTTGACGGAATCAGGGTTGACGCCGTAGCGTCGATGCTCTACCTCGACTACAACCGCGCGAGGGGCGAATGGGACCCCAACGAGGAAGGCGGAAAGGAAAACATCGAGGCTGTGGACTTTATCCGCAGGATGAACACCGCTGTGCATATGTTCTGTCCCGACGCTGTTATGATCGCCGAGGAAAGCACCTCATGGCCGCTCGTGTCCGCTCCCGTTGAGCAGGGCGGTCTCGGCTTCGACTATAAATGGAATATGGGCTGGATGAACGATATGCTCCACTATATGTCGCTCGACCCGCT
>JAHLBL010000264.1 GCA_020625635.1 bacterium | reverse complement strand
CGCCGAGGATTGACGCGAAGTTTACGTTGTTGTCAATACCTACTCCGAAGATGTTCGTGCCGTCTGGTCTCTGAAGCTCGATGTAAGAAACCGCCTTACTGTCGCTGCCCGCGGAAATAGCGTGCTGGCTGTAGTTGACGAATCTGTACTTATCCATATTAATCGGCTTCAGCGCCTTGAAGAACGCGTCGATAGGACCGTTGCCGACAGCATTGAGCTTGACCTCGGTGTCGTTGTCAATGAGCATTCTGCCCTTGAAGTGGACATAGTTCCTGCCGTTCTCGCTTTCCTCGTAAACCTTGTGGCTGATGAGGTGATACTTTTCTTTTATGTTGAGGTAATTGTCCTCAAACACCCTGAGAACCTCTTTCGGTATGAGCTCTCTGCCGAGTCTCTCGCACTCAGCCTGAACGAGATTGTAGAACTCGCGGTGCATTCTCTTGGGAAGGTCGTAGCCAAAGTTGTTGTTCATAACGAACGCCGCGCCGCCCTTGCCGCTCTGTGAGTTGATGCGTACGATCGGCTCGTACTCTCTGCCCACGTCGGCGGGATCGATCGGAAGATAGGGGATCTCCCAGTAGGGAGTGCCGCTCTCCTGCATATATTTCTGACCTTTGTTGATCGCGTCCTGATGCGAGCCCGAAAACGCCGTGAATACCAGCTCGCCGATGTACGGCTGACGCGGGTCGATTTTCATATTTGTGCAGCGCTCGTAGATCTCCTTGAGCTTCGGCAGGTTGCTGAAGTCGATTTCGGGGTCAACGCCCTGCGTATACATATTAAGACCGACTGTTACGATGTCGAGGTTGCCTGTTCTTTCGCCGTTTCCGAAGAGCGTACCCTCTACGCGCTCCGCGCCTGCCATCATAGCAAGCTCAGCCGCGGCAACGCCGCAGCCTCTGTCGTTGTGCGGATGGATGCTGATGATCGCCGCTTCTCTGTTTTTGAGGTGGCGGATAAAGTACTCGACCTGATCGGCGTAGGTGTTCGGAGTGCACATCTCGACGGTGTTCGGCAGGTTGAGGATCACGGGGTTCTCCTTGGTGGAGCCCAGCGCGTCCATAACCTCCTCACAGATTTTAACCGCGTTGTCCATCTCGGTGCCGCTGAAGCTCTCGGGAGAGTACTCAAAGCGGATATTGGTGTCGCCCTCGTACTGATCTGTCAGCTCCTTGATGAGCTTGGCGCCGTTGACAGCGATGTCGATAACGCCCTGCATATCGGTTTTGAAAACAACCTTGCGCTGCAGAGTAGAGGTGGAGTTGTAGAAATGTACGATTACGTTTTTAGCGCCCTTGATTGCCTCGAAGGTTTTCTTTATAAGGTGCTCTCTCGCCTGAACGAGTACCTGAATGGTAACGTCGTCGGGAATGTGTCCGCCCTCGATCAGCTCGCGGCAGATCTCGTATTCTGTCTCTGAGGCAGAGGGGAAACCGATTTCGATTTCCTTGATGCCGATGTCAACGAGAGCGTGGAAGAATTCCAGCTTTTCCTCCAGATTCATGGGGTCGATAAGCGACTGGTTGCCGTCTCTGAGGTCAACGCTGCACCATATCGGCGCCTTTGTGATAGTTTTGTCAGGCCATTGTCTGTCAGGCAGCTCGATCTGCTTGAAAGGTATGTACTTCTTATAGCCCTGATTCATGTGATTACCTCCATAATGATTGTAGTACAAAGAAAACCGCCCCTAAATCTCATAGATTAGGGGCGAATAAAATTCGCGGTACCACCCAAATTCAAGCGTGCCTCACGACACACTCCTTACAGACTTCCAACAAAGTCCTGACCGATAACGCAGTCCTGCGTTCCGACCTACATATCGGTCGGAAAACTCCGGGATGAGCTATGCATATGACCTCCGCTGCCGCCTTACACCAACCGACGGCTCTCTTCGCGCCGGAGAATCATATCTTGTTCCCATCAATGTCTTTAGAGGGATTTTTTTGTCCTTATAATTATATATACATTTATATGTTTTGTCAAGAATTTTATATAAATAAAAAATTTAAAAAAATTGCAAAATAAGGGTTGACATTCCGAAATTCCGTGATATAATAATTCTTGTTCGCGTGAAACGAGTCCGCACAAAACGGACGAGTAAAACGCGGCGCAAGAACCTTGAAAATTAAACAACGAAAGTACAG
>JAHLBL010000263.1 GCA_020625635.1 bacterium | reverse complement strand
CGTCAGCGCGTCCGTTTTCGTATAGTTCCCGCACGCGCGCGTTCAGCGTGCAAATCAGCGGGCAATATAATCCTCAATCTCTTTCAGGCTTCCAAGTACCGCAAAAACCCTCCTGCGCGTTTCCTCGTCAGGTTCATCCATATCGGGAATCATAATGGTAACGCAGCCTGCCGAACTCGCTGAAACAACTCCGTTCGGACTGTCCTCGACCGCAATGCAGTTTTCGGGCTCGAGTCCAAGCTTTTCCGCGGCGAATCGGTAGATGTCGGGCGCGGGCTTGCCGTTCTTCACCATAGACGCACATACGATCTCGTCAAAATACTCGAGCAGATTCACCCGCGAAAGATACTTTGTCGCGCGGTCGGGCGCGGTCGCAGTCGCGAGTGCGATTTTCTTTCCCCGCTCTTTAAGCGTTTTAAGGATGTACTCCGCGTAGGGCTTCGGCTCGATTCCGTTCTCCTCCACATACGCGCCCATCAGCTCGATCCGCTTATTGCGAACCTCGTCATAGTCAAAGCTGTCGCCGAAAAAACCGCGCAGTCTTTCAATCGCGTAGGGACGCGCCATACTCCTGATCGCCAGCGCGTGCTTCACCTCAAACGGAAATCCGCACGACTGCCCTGCCTCGCACCAGAACCGCACATAGAGCTTCTCGCTGTCGAGCAGCACGCCGTCCATATCAAAAATTACGCCTTTAATATCCATAATATCACTTACTTTTCAGATTAACCAGTAAAATACCCGCGCAAATAAGCGCAAGCGCAATCAGATTTTCAACGCGGAAAATCTCCTCGCCGAGCAGTATTCCCGACCACAGCGTACCGAAAATCGGCACGAGCATTGTGAAAACCGAAATTCTGCTGACGGGATGCCGTCCGAGCAGCTCTGTCCACAGCAGAAAGCTCACCGATGAGACTATCGCCAGCCACAGCAGAATAACCGCTCCCGACCCCTTTGTGATGTCGGCGCTTCCGCCGAGCACAAGCCCGATAAGAAACAGCAGCACTCCGCCGAAAAACAGCTGCCACGCTGTAATTACCGCGGCGTTTCTGCCCGACGTCACCTTTTTTGTAATGATGTTGCCCGAAGCGCCCGCGAACGCCGAGAGCAGCACGATGAAGTTTCCGAACAGCAGGTCACCGCTCAGCGAAAAGCCGCCCATATTCACGACGGCAATTCCGATAAATCCTACGGCACAGCCGATCATTTTCAGCACAGTCAGACGGTCGGACTTAAAAAACACCGCCGCCATCAGAACCGAAATCAGCGAGACCGTACCCGTAATAATAGAGGTATTGGTCGCGGTTGTCGCTCCTACTCCGATATACGCGAAAAGGTACTGTAAAAACGTCTGGACAAATCCCAGAGCTACTATCGGCAGGATATCGCTCTTCTTTTCGGGAATCAGCGCCCGCCGTACCGAGATCGAGCCGATAACGAACACGATCACTCCCGCGAGAGCGAACCTCTCCCCCGCGAACATCAGCTTTGACGCCGCGCTGTCCGCGATACCGAGCTCGCCGTAGCCGAGCTTTATCAGCGGAAACGCCGTTCCCCACAGCCCTACGCAGAGCAGAGCGCAGAGATACGCGACGGATTTTTTGTTGAGTATTGTGTTCATTTCGGTCACCGTTCAATTACCGCCTTTACGCGGCATAACATATAGTATTCATTATACAGTACGGTTCACATAAAAATCAAGCGAAACAAAAAAATCACCGCATTTTTAGCGGTGATTTTTTTGGATGAAATTGTGTGAAACGCCGCTTATTGCAGCAATGTAAGCATATTGAGGCGTGTGACTTCCTCAAGTGTGCAACTATATTCTATACTATATATAGACAAAAATCAACAAATCTACCGTAATGTAACGGCTATATAGTAAACCTGTAATTTTTAATTCTCATATGAATTATTGAGATACAAAACAGTTACAAATTGTAACGAACAACCGTTCTACAGCTCGTAATTATGTAAAAATGTAACTCAATTATTACAAACTATTGTTCGTTTTCAGCCATATACCACAACTTCATATACATATATATAGGGCTTTTCTGAGGACAAACCACTATATTTAGTTTTTTGTACTTCTCCGCGCTCTCATATCTTTCGCCCTCGGGCATACCGACGAGAAAGATTTT
>JAHLBL010000262.1 GCA_020625635.1 bacterium | reverse complement strand
AAAGTATCTCAGCAGCAAGTACAGGATCGTAACCGTAAACAACAATTTCGTTATGAAGGCTGTATTCAAAAAGGTCAAAATCAACAAGCCAAAGCCTGTGAAACCCACAACTCCACCGACTAAGCCGACAAAGCCCGCAACACAGGCGACCAAACCGACTAAACCCGCAACCAAACCCGTTGAAACCGAACCCGATACAGAACCCGTTGACACCGAGGAAACCACGGATCCCGTGGAGGAATAAGAGGTAAATATGAACGTAAAGCTGATTTTTTATCTGTCATCAAAAACAGGATTGTGCGAAAAGGCGCTCCGAAACGAGCTGTGCTCACTCAACCTCAATATGCGCCCCGCGCTTTTCGCGACTGAGCCCGAAGCTCTCGGCACGCTCCTTATAAACGCGTTTGACGATGTGAATATCGTGTTTACCGTAGGCGGAATGTCGCCGACCGACAAGAACGGAATCGAAAACGTACTGTCAAAGGCGCTCGCCGACAAGCAGCCCGACGACCTTAAAAGGCTGAAGAATCCTCTTTCCTCCCGCGACGGTTACCTCGCGCGCAAGGGCGGACAGCTGCTGATAGCTCTGCCCGACGACCCCGAGGGAATAACGGCTATTATGAACGACGTCGTAAGGGATTACATAACAAAGTTTACAGATTAATAAACGCAACTCAGGCTGCCGCATTTGCGACAGCCTGAGTTTTTTATGTCATTTATTATTTTTAATAAAGATTAGATGATGTGTCCCTTTTCGCGGATAACCTCGATAACCTGATCGACATACTTCTCGCAGGTAGCGTCGGAATCAGCCTCAACCATTACACGGATAACGGGCTCTGTGCCTGATTCTCTTAAGAGGATTCGTCCGCTGTCTCCGAGAGCCTCGGCAACCTTGGCAACTTCCTTCTGGACGTCGGGGTCGTTCTTGGCGTCGGGCTTGGACTTAACTCTTACGTTCTTGAGAACCTGAGGATACATTACCATCGGAGCCGCGAGCTCACTCATGGGCTTCTCCTTAGCGAGCATAACCTCCATCAGCTTGAGAGATGTGAGGATGCCGTCGCCTGTTGTGGCGTACTTTGAGAAGATGATATGTCCCGACTCCTCACCGCCGATGCGGTTTCCTGTCTGAACCATATTCTCGTAAACGTACTTATCGCCGACCTTGGTCTTGTCATACTCAATACCGACCTTGTCGAGCGCCTTAAAGAGACCGAAGTTGCTCATAATCGTAGCGACGATCTTGTTGTTGATGAGCTTTCCTCTCTCCTTCATATAGGAGCCGTAAATATAGAGGATATGGTCGCCTGTAACGACGTTGCCCTTCTCGTCAACCGCGAGGCAGCGGTCAGCGTCGCCGTCATAGGCAAAGCCTACGTCGAGACCGTTGTCAACGACAAACTTCTGCAGATGCTCGATGTGTGTCGAGCCGCAGTCAGTGTTGATATTGTAGCCGTCGGGCTTGTCATTTATAACATAAGTCTTTGCTCCGAGAGCATCAAACACGCCCTTGGCGATCTGCCATGATGCGCCGTTCGAAACGTCGAGACCGACTTTAACGCCCTTGAAGCTGTATTTGCTCATTGAAATAAGATAACCGATATAGCGGTTGCGTCCCTCGACATAGTCAACGGTACGTCCGATATTCTCTCTCTCGGCAACGGGGATAACGAGCTTGTCGTCGATATAATCCTCAACCTTGAGCAGAGTTTCCTCCTCCATCTTCTCGCCCTTGCTGTTGATAAGCTTGATGCCGTTATCAAAATAAGGGTTATGTGAAGCGGAAATCATAATACCGCAGTCAAAGTCGTCGATACGGGTGATATAAGCGACAGAGGGAGTAGTGGTAACGTGCATAATGTACGCGTCGGCGCCGCTCGCCATAAGTCCAGTACAGAGAGCGTACTCGAACATATAGGAGGAACGGCGTGTGTCCTTGCCGATTACTATCTTAGCTTTTTTGCCCATATTCTCGCCGAAATACCAGCCGAGAAAACGTCCGATTTTTATTGCATGCTCAAAGGTGAGGTTCTTGTTAGCCTCGCCTCTGAAGCCGTCGGTTCCGAAATACTTTCCCATCAGTCAGCCTTCCTTTCTATAACGACACCGCTGTTCTTGAAGATGCAGTTCTCGGGGATAACTCCGCG
>JAHLBL010000261.1 GCA_020625635.1 bacterium | reverse complement strand
AACAACTTTACGGGCAAGAAGCGCATACTTATTCAGAACGCCAGCAATATTCCGATTCTCAGCCCCGATATAGTAATGGGCGTATCGCTTATGCTGATGTTCACGATCGCGGGCGTTACGTTCCATTTCCAGATGGGCTTCTGGACGGTTCTGCTCGCGCACATAACCTTCTGCACGCCTTATGTTGTGCTCAGCGTCCTGCCGCGAATACGGCGGATGGACTACGCCGTCTATGAGGCGTCGCTCGACCTCGGCTGTAATCAGTGGCAGGCGTTCCGCAAGGTAGTTATCCACGAGCTTATGCCGGGTATCTTCACGGGCTTTCTTATGAGCTTTACGTACTCGCTCGACGACTTTGTCGTGACCTACTTCACCAGCGGACCGAAGTTCCAGACGCTGCCTGTGCAGATCTACTCAATGACAAAAAGACGTATTTCCCCGAAAATCAACGCGCTTTCCGCGCTTATGTTTGTCGTGATCATTGCCGCTATGGTGGCGATCAATCTGAAGGACAGACATGAGGAAAAGAAGAAATTCAGCTGATAGAAGCTTTAAGGCGATACCGTTCTGATTGCGCTGTATTGCCATAATAAACGGAGGTAAAAATGAAAAAATTTCTTAGTATTGTACTTACGCTCGCTATTCTCGCGTGCTGTGCCGTGTTCGCGACTTCGTGCTCCGAGAGCTCCTCGGAGGTCAACGTTTACTGCTGGGGCGATTACTTCGCCGAGGGCAGCGATGGCTACAGAGACACTATAGCCGAGTTCGAGGAGGAGACAGGCATCACCGTCAACCTCACAACCTATGAGACAAACGAACAGCTCTACGAGATCCTCTCAGCCAGCAACTCAGCCTACGACGTAATTTTTCCGTCCGACTATATGGTTGAGAAGCTCATCGACGAGGATCTTGTCCAGAAGCTCGATTACTCAAAAATCCCCAACTCCGAGAACATTCTCCCGAGATTTAAAAAGATGGCGTGCGACCCCGACAGAGAGTACACCGTGCCTTATCTTTGGAACGTGACGGGTTTTGTGTACAACAAGACTATGGTAAACGGCTCTCCCGACAGCTGGAAGGCTCTCTGGGACAGCAGCCTCAAGGGCAAGATTCTCCAGTTTGACAACAGCCGCGACGCTTACGCTATCGCTATGCAGCTTTGCGGAATCGATCCCTCCGACTTCACCAAGTCCGACGTTGACAAGGCTACAAAGAAGCTCGAGCAGCAGAAGCCGCTTCTTAAAAAATTCGTTATGGACCAGGTATTCAACGAGATGGAGAAGAACCAGTCCGCTATCGCTCCCTACTACGCGGGCGATATCTACAATATGACGACCAACAACGAGGATCTCGTCGGCGTGCTTCCCAAGGAGGGCGCTAACCTCTTTGTTGACCTTATGTGTATTCCCAAGGCTTCCGAGAACGTCGACAACGCTCATAAGTTTATCGACTTTATGACGCGCGCTGATGTTTCCGCCGCGAACTCCGAGTATGACACATACGCAAGCCCTGTTGAGGGCGCCAAGGAGCTTATTGAGGACAAGGCGCTGACTAAGAGCCAGCTCGTTTATCCTCCCGATGAGTACCTCGACAAGTGCTACACCTTCCGCAACGTCGACGACGAGACCTACAACTATCTCAGAGAGAAGTTCCTCGAGCTCAAGTCGTAAAGCTTTTTGGAATTTAGACAACACCGCACAATTTTGTTAAGGTGGCAGAAATGACCGATATTTTACTTATAATTATATTGATTACGGCGCTGGCTGCCGCGGGACTTTCCGCGGCGGCTGTGGCGCTTTCTTTGAAAAATAAGGATAAAACCGACCTGTCCCGCGAGTTCAGCGTGCTGCGTCAGGAGATAACCTCTTCGACACAGCAGTCCGTAAAAAGTATGGGCGATATGATTTCCGAGAACCAGAAGCAGTCCGCGAGGTCTCAGCAGGAGCAGCTCGCGTCGTTTGAGAACCGTTTAAAGACGTTTTCGCTCGAGAACGAACAGAAGCTCGACCTTATGCGCAAGAGCGTCGAGACAAGGCTTGCCTATATTCAGGAGGACAACAACAAGCAGCTCGAGGAAATGCGTAAGACAGTCGATGAAAAGCTGCAGAACACTCTCGAGGAAAAGATGAACAAGAGCTTTGAGCTCGTCAATCAGCG
>JAHLBL010000260.1 GCA_020625635.1 bacterium | reverse complement strand
CGAGGCAGGCGGACAGGTTCACTTCAAGGCTATGAGAAAGCTCGCTGCCGAGCATCCCTCCGAGGTAATCGGCGCCGAAATCAGAAAGCTCTACAGCTGGTCTGACGAGGATAAGCTTATCAACAACTAATAGTAATCAGACTAATTACAAAAGGAGCTGTCGCATTTGCGGCAGCTCCTTGTCATATATAAACTTTTATTTCAAATCATCAAAAATGTGCTTCTGAATATCCTTTTTCAGTCCCTCAAAGTCGTTGAGCTGAATTATCCACTGACCGTCGTCGGAGTAGCCCGCCTGCCACTCGCCGTCCTCGGGGACGCAGCGCTCCTTGAAGCCGTATGTAAAGAACTTCGAACTGTATTTTGCGTACCACTTTAAGTCATCGGCGGTGAGATTGGTCTTGACGTGACCTTTGAGCGTCATAAGCAGCGTAAGAACCTTGTCGGGAGTCAGGGTTTTGTATGTTTTTGAAATCGACTGAATAACCCTGCGCTGGCGTGATGTGCGGACAAAGTCGTCGCCCGAGAAATATTCGTTTCCTCTGTCGCGGCAAAGCCACAGCGCCTGCTGACCGTTAAGGTGAACAACTCCGCCCGAGCCGTCAACAAGTCCGACGTATGAGGTCTGACCGTTTTTCTGAATCTGCCAGTTGATATAACCTGCCTCGTCTGAGTCGATTTTTACGTCAATACCGCCGAGAGCGTTGATAACATCCCTGAATGTAGAGAAGCTGACAGCAACATAGTTGTCGATTTTAACTCCGAAAGTCCCCTGTAAGGTTTTCAGAGTCAGAGCGGGACCGTCGAACGCGTATGCCGCGTTGAGCTTGCTGTAGCCCCAGCCGGGGATATTGAACCAGTTGTCGCGCATAAACGAGGTCTGCTTGATTTTTCCCGTGTTGCTGTCAATGGAAATAAGCATCATACAGTCGCTTCTGCCTACACCGTCGTTACTGTCGATACCGAGGAAGAGCACGTTTTTCACGTTTGAGTTCTCAAGCAGTCCGTCCTTGTTTTTGTGAGTAACACCCTTTTTGAAGCTGACGTTCTTGTCGCTGTAGCTTTTAAAAATCCAGCCCTTTGTGCTGTTAAATTTATATTTCAGCGTGAGAGTACCCTCGCACTCCTTGTCGTCGACCTTGAAGCTCAGGACGTCCGTGCCCTTTTCGAGGTCGGTGTCACTGCTTTTATACTCAGCGCTCTTGTAAAGCTTAGCCGCCTTTTTTAAGGCGGTTTTAGAATCTACGCCCTTCAGCGGCGATAGAACGATCTCAGCCTTCTTCCCCGCCTTTGCGGAAACAAAGCTGTAGTCCGAATCTTTAACACTATACTTCACGGTGTATTTTACGGGAGCGATTGAGTAAGAATCGTTCTTCCTCGTAACATCAGCCTTGAAGCTGTAGCTGTCGTCAGTCTCAACCTCGCTGCCTTTAACTACATCAACATCGCTGACCTTGAACTCCTCGGTCTTTTTGCCGACCTTGATCTGTGTGATATCCTTCTGCTTATTGAGGTCATTGATAATTATATCCTCGGATATCTTCGCATGGTATTTTTCTTCTTTAGAATTATTGCACGTAAATAGAATAACAGCGACAGCAACGGCAATCACAGCAGCCGCCGCAATCGGAATGATCACCTTCAGTTTCTTTGAGAGAGGTGATTTTTCTTTATCATGTTTCATATTTTTCATACCCTTTCAGCCCGCAAACAGTCATTAAAATCCCTGCACCCCTACCGCGGGCTGATAAGGCGGGAAAATATCCGTGTGATTTTTCGCACTATACATTTGCTTTCAAATCCGTTTTTTATTGTACCACAATATCCCACAAAATTCTACAAAAAATTCAAAAATACGCAATGAATATTTTTACTTTTTTACTAATAAAATAGAAGAGCAAACGGAAAAACGGTGCGGATATGAATAAAAAACGATTCGGGTTTTATTCCCGTTATCCTGATCTCAGTGAAATCAGGAACAACAAACCGAAGGCGGTAATATATATCGTACTCAGAAGCGTGATTACCGCAACTCTGATTTACAGCATAGTAAGGCAGAACCACGAAAACGCAATGACCTGCCTTCTGACGCTCGTGCTCCTTATGATTCCGAGCTTTATCAGCCGAAGGCTGAATATTCGACTTCCGAACGCGTTGGAAATAAT
>JAHLBL010000026.1 GCA_020625635.1 bacterium | reverse complement strand
TTGACTGCCATTATCGTCGCCTCCTTAAAAAATTTGGCGGGCGTTCCCGAACCTTTCCACGAACCCGGGTGTTTCGTCCCCGAGTATTTTTAAAACCGATTAACTTTTTCAGTTAACCGGGTGGTTCAAGACAAAATTCAAGCCATTCAGGCACAGCAACCCTTAGCCCTCAGCTTAAATACTATAACTTTCGCCCGGTTTAAAATCGGACATACTCCACGGAAAAACCGGCTTATAAGCCGCAACCTCCCGCTTCAACGCATATCATTTTGCAGTCTGCCGATTGCGAAAAGGCGCAGAATACCCCTATATCTGCAATCGTGCTCCGTTATTATACTATAAAAAAGCCCTGATTGCAAGAAAATCAGGGCAAAAACAGTAAAATTTGTATGTAGAATATATAAGAATTTTATATGGACTTTTTGTATATTATGACGAAGAATTCAGTCTGAAGAAATCGGAAAACACTTGCTTTCTCAGACTGATTTGAGTTCCTCAATTGCCTTAGCGGGGTCGTCCGCCTTAAAAACGGCTGTGCCCGCAACGGCAACGTCCACGCCCGCTTTCGCGCAGAGCGCGATATTCTGAGAGCCGATTCCGCCGTCAGCCTCAATCAGCACGGACAGACCGCGGCTGTTGATCTCCGAGCGGAGCTTTTCGACCTTGGGCAGCATATCCGCCATAAAGCTCTGACCTCCGAACCCCGGCTCAACAGTCATAATAAGCACCATATCGAGTTGATCAAGGTACGGGAAAACAGTCTCGACTTCCGTTTTCGGCTTCACGACAAGTCCCGCCTTTACGCCGCGCGACTTTATTTTCGCGATAGTCTCGGTGATATCGCTGTCCGCCTCAACGTGAAAGGTGATTATATCGGCGCCCGCGTCGCAGAAATCGTCAATATATTTCAGCGGCTCGCTTATCATCAGGTGGACGTCAAAGGGCTTTTCGGTAAACCTTCTGACATACTTCATAACGGGGGCTCCGAAGGTGATGTTCGGCACAAAGTGTCCGTCCATCACGTCGAGGTGCATATAGTCGGCGCCCGCGTCGTCCATTCTCTTTATTTCATTTCCGAACTGCGAAAAGTCGCAGGATAAAAGTGACGGTGCTATTAACATATTCTCCTCCGTTATACAGTTGATTTACGGTCTTTGTATCAGCGGCGATATCATAGCCGCGAGAGCCCAGAACAGCATATATGCTAAAATCTGGAGCGTGCCGAATACGGACGCCGTCGCGTACAGACAGAGCGTAGCGACGAGCAGAAGTCCGAGCACGAGCGCGATAAGCTGAATTACGATAGCGAGCGAGATATTGCTCTTGATACGCACACAGCCCGCTACGCCGCGTACCATCGAGGAAATCTTTCCTCTCGTTCCGAGGTAGGCGCGCGACCTGTCCTCTTTCTGGGACTGCGCCTCCTTGCAGACGTTGCCGAGACCTGTAGGCAGGATTTTTACCGTTCTGAAGAAAAGTCCGAAGTCCTCCGCCACACGCTCGCCCGTGATGTTGCAGTCGGTCGTGCGGATAAGATAGCTGAGACCTGCCGCCTCTCCTCTGCGCAGCGCTTCTATCGTCTCCTTGTCGGGCGAATAGGTCGTTACGAACATAGAGATAAGCTCGCCGCCTTGAGCAAGATATGTAATGCGTCTGCCCTCGATATGGTACTTCTCCTCGTAATCCTCGGAGGGAGTTTCGATGTTGTACTTATGCATAAGCGTGCGGTTGCCGACGAGAACTCTCTCGCCGCCGACGTAGCCGACAAGTCCCATCGTGTCCTCGTAGAGCACGGACTCGACCTCGGGCAGAGCGTTAGCCTCCTTGCTGAGAATACGGCGGTTGAAGATCGTAGCCATCGGGCTCTCGGCCTCGCGCAGGATAGCCGCTGCCGCGAGAACGCTTTCGTCGGTGCGGTGGTTGGCAAAGGTTTTGATTCCGTCAAGACGGACGGTGCCCTCGGGATAGAGGTCAACCGCGTCAATCATTACCGCGTTTGTGTCGCAGAACTGCTTAACGGACGGATAGCCCGCCACCACTGCGCCCTGAGACGTGAGCTTTTTACAGAGAATACGGATAGGCAGATTGACCGCAAGGAGCGTGCACATCGGCACGCTGACAGCCGTCATAACGGACAGGGCGTCAACCGCTCCCGTAAATGTCGAATTCATAACGCCATAGATCACAGCCACAACAACGGAACAGATCGTGGTGATCGGGGCGATTTTTCCCGCTAAATCCTCGCTCGGGTCGGGAGCGTAGGAGATTTTCAGGAAGTTGGAGAGGAATTTTGTGCGGTGATTGTATGCGATGATCGGTCTCTCGCCCGCCGTTCCGCTGAGCATCTTGCCCGCGATTTCCTCGTTGGTGTAGATCTTTACGGCGTGGGTAGGCGTCTCGGAGGAAATGAACTTGAAGTTGTCCTTTACTCTGAGCACCATCATAAGCTTGCCAATACAGTTGCACAAGAAACCGAGCGTCACGATAATGCTGTAGAAGCTTATTTCAAAGCCGTTCATATTGCCGAGCCTGAACAGCGACACGAGCGCCTGGAGCGCCGCGCCTATCGAGGCGATCGCCAGCGCGGTATCGGAATTGCCGCGCAGCCGCGCGAGCGGCGTAAGTCCCGAGTAGACGGTTATCCTGTTGACAAATATTACCGAACCCGTGAACAGAAGGTTGAACACGGTATAAATAACGGGCGCGTGAGCGATTCCCGACCGGATAGCGTCGGGGAAAAAGCCGACGAGCAGCGTGATAATAAGCTGCACCGCAGCGATTATAGACATAACCACACTGCGGACGAAGAGTTTGCGGATGTTGAGATTCAGCTCGTAGAGGATGCTCTTTGCGTCCTCCTCGCCGTTGTAGTCCTCAACAGTTACGACCTGATCGGGCGGCACATCGGAATCGTCCGAGTTGTCCGCGGAAAAGAAGCCGACAACCGCAGACAGCACCTTTTCCTTGCCCGAGCGCTTGTCGTCCTTGGCGGGGATTGTCTCGACCTTGTTTATTTCATTCTTGATCACCTGTGAGATCGACGGGTTGCGCGAGCGGATATACTGCTCGTATTCGCCGCGGACAACGGCGGAGAATCGTCCCGCCTTTACGTGAACCATCTCAACGTCCTCGTCCTGCTTATAGACGGGGACCTTGGACTCGACGGTCTTGGCGTCGGGAGACGGTTTTCTGATACCGAACTTCTTCTCGTAGTTGCCCGAGTAGCCCGACTTATCTTTAAGCGCCTTCATCGACTCGTCGTCCATATCGAACATAGAGCCTATTTCGGGATTCACCTCAGCAAGCTCGGGGCTGTCCTCGATAACGTCCTCGGCAACACGCGCTCCCTCGGGGATCTCGGGAGTCAGGTTTATTACCCTGTCCTCGTCGGAATCCATCATCATCTGCGCCTGCATCGTAGTGGCGTTTTTCTCGCCCCGGATGGAGTTGTCGTCGGGCTTGTCAAGCTCGAGCGGATTGTTGTTGGTGAGACGGACCTCCTTGCTCGCGTTGGAGAAGATCTCGTCCATCTCGGGACGCGCGCGGTACTTGGCGGCAGCCTTTCTCATAGCGTCCTGCTCGGAGATATAGCGCGTCTCAGCCAGGATCTGTTCAATCCTGAACTCCTTCTGCTCCTGTTCCTCGGCGGGAGCTTCGCCGTTTATATCAATTTTTGCGGAATCCTCGTTAAGCTTTTTATTTCTCATAAACTCATTCCTTTATCTGCTGATTAACCTCTTTTTGACGCCACCGCGTACATAAGCACGCCCGCGGCTACGGACGCGTTGAGCGAGTTGATTTTGCCCTTCATCGGGAGCGAAACGATCTCGTCGCACTTCTCGCGCACGAGCCTTCCGAGTCCCTTGCCCTCGTTTCCGATCACAAGCGCGACGCCTCCGCCGAACTCGCAGTCGTTAAAGTCGGTGCCGTTCATATCCGCTCCGTAAACCCACAGCCCGCGCTTTTTGAGCTCCTCGAGCGTGGTCGCGATATTCGTAACTCTGGCTACGGGAACGTACTCGACCGCGCCCGCGGACGCCTTGCCTACCGCAAAGCTGAGAGACGCGCTTCTGCGCTTGGGGATAATCACGCCGTGAGCTCCCGCGCACTCGGCAGTTCTGATGATAGCGCCGAGGTTGTGCGGATCCTCGATTTCGTCGAGCACAACGACAAAGGGGCTTTCCCCTCTCTCCTCGGCGAGCGTGAAAATATCGTCGACCGAGGCGTACTCCTTGACCGACGCGAACGCGGCGATTCCCTGATGATTCGCGCCTCCGCAGAGATAGTCGAGCTTTCTTTGGTCAACCTCTTTTATGAGTATGCCCTTTTTCTTTGCTCTGGCAAGAATCCCTACCACAGCGCCGCTGCCCGCGCCCTTCGCTACAAGGATCCTGTCGATCGAACGCGAGGAACGCAGCGCCTCGCTGACGGGGTTTCTGCCTACAATAATGTCGTCCTTCGGTTTTGATGTTTCCTGAGCCATACCGTTACTTCCTTATTCTTTAGGCAATACCGTGCAATCCAATGTACACGTCTTGCCTTAATTACATACCTTTCCATGATAGAACATAGTATAACAAATTTGTAACGAATGATAATTGATTTAAAGAAAAAAGCCGAGAGTTTTTATGCCACGACCATACGCGTCGGAATAACGCCGTAAAGTCCCGTAAACGGGTCGGCGAAAACCGCGTTGTGAAGCGGCGCGACCGTCAGGCAGAACAGGATGATCACCATAAAGAGCAGAGCGAGCGCGGACGGCAGCAAAAGCGAGTCGGTATTTTTTACGCGGACAGCAACTACCGCAGAAACGGAAAAGCCGACGACGGTGGCGATAAGCTCGAGCCATCGGCAGAAACCCGACACTCCGCTGAGCAGATACAGCGCCGGCAGCGTAGCCGTAAGCGCGTAAATCCCTACAGCCTTCGCGAACACAAATTTTGTGACGGGTGGCTTCAGCAGAATGAGCTCGAGCGCTCCGAACGCTATGTACGCGAGCGATACCAACTTTGAGCGCTCCCACGCGCTCCCGTTTGCCGAGCCGAAAAGCACGCCCAGCACGTTTCCGTCAGCCGCCTCATACACCCCGCGCATACCCGACGCGATAAACAATACCGCGAAAACTCCGATAAATTCCACGACAAAAAACAATTTTCTTCGCAAAACGCTTCACTCTTTTCCTTATCAGCAATATTGACGGAATCTTTATTCCCGATATGAAAAATATGCGTCAAAATGTGAAAAAATGATGTAATCTTTATTTTTTCACAAGGAATTATACAAATTGTAATTTTCCCTTTTCTAAACATAAATGGGGAAAACTCTGTGGAAAATGTTAATAACCGCGGATAAACTAACCCGAATCGAGCCGTATTTACCCTGATTTCTTCGCTTTCCACATTCTCCGCAGAGTTTTCCTCAAAATTCTTTTGAAAAATATAACAATTCTGTAATATTACAATCCGTATATTCCGCTTGTCAATCACTTTACCGAAAAATAAAAAAATTTGCAGTTGAGCACTCTCTCCCGCCTGTAACGACTGTGTTGATAACAATAACCGCACAAAACGCAGTTTCCTATAAAGTAAAAAATAAGGTCCCGAAATACGGAACCCTATATTATATATGATTTGTTAAAAGCTGCCGACAGCCTGATTGAATACGGAAACCGTCGCGGCACCGCATATCAGACCGAGGATCATACCGACCAGCACGTCGGACAGATAGTGTACGCGCAGATACACGCGCGACAGTCCTATCATAATCGCGCAGAACAGGATGATCAGCACCGCATACAGCGGAGTTCCGCGGACAATTACGACAGACACCACACAGAACGACGCCGAAGTATGTCCCGACGGGAACGAATAGTACTTAGGTCTCCGTATCAGCTGCTCGCTGTCGCTGAGTCGGTTGCTCGGACGTTCACGCTTAACGATGTGCTTGAGGATAACCTCGCACACAAGCTGCGTAAAGCCCAGCGCAACTATAATGTTAACGCCCGTCATACGCCACGGCGCATAAATCAGAAACGGCAGCGTTATTGCGAACCAGATTACTCCGAGGTTTCCCGCCGACGACGCGGCAATCATTATTTTATTTTTAATCGGAGAACGCAGCTTTATGATGTTATCGACGATTTTGTCGTCAAGCTGCTGGATCCTTTTAAACATAAAATCTCACCTCATACCGATATTCAACCGAACTTCCGCCGAGTTGACCTCGCCGACAGATTTAAAACATTCGGTTAAAAATCAGTATCATTACACAAATACCCAATTTAACAGTATAAGTATAACACATTATGAGGTAAAAGAAAAGTGGTAATTTACATTTCTTCGCAAGTTACGATAAGCCTATCGAAGCCGCCCTTTCCGTCGTCAACACAGGTCACAAGAGTCAGCAGACTTCTGCCGCTCTGAATGAACATATAATCCGAGGTTTTGTCATCGACAACGCGCTTTTTTATAACATTGTAACTGATTCTCTTCCAGTAGTTGCGTACGGTCACGGTATCGCCGATACTCAGTCCGCTGAGGTTATCAAAATAAACCCTGCCTATGTACCCCGTATGTCCCGCAATAACGCAGTTAGTATTCTTTCCGCCCGTGGGAAGCGAGGTATAGCCGAGGTTAGCCGCGCCGTAGTTCATCGTATTGTCACTGCCGCCGAGATAAACAGGCAGCTGCATTCCAATCGTCGGAGCGGAAATGTAACCGTAAACATTGTCGTAAATGTGGTAGTTGATGAGATTAAGCGCAGGCTTTGTATAATCCTTCGTCTTGACTGTGCCCTGGTGGTTAAGAATCTTCTTGTTGTATTTTAGGCTGTCCTCACGCAGACGAAGGATATCGTCCCTCGTGGGCTTCTGTCTGCCGTCGGAGTAATACTCCGTTACCTGTGAGCCGTTATCGGCGCCGCCCTCGGAGTCTGTTTTCTTTTTTGTGTCCTTATCCTCGGAAACGCCGATTTCGTCGGCAAGCTCGTCAAACTGACGCACCGCCTTTTCCGCCTCTGCCTTTCCGATTTCCTTTGACACGGGCTCGAAAAGGAAGAAGCCTATTCCGACTATAATAAGCAGAACCGCTATGGGAATCAAAATTTTTCTGCGCATAATTATCACCAAAAGAAAAGGGCTGTATCAAAATATGATTCTGATACAGCCCGAATTCAAGCTAATTCAGCCGAACCGCTCATTCGCGGAATCGGACATCTTATTTAACGTGCTTGTAGTCCTTCTTGCGTCTTACTGCGATGAAGATGAGTCCCGCAGCAGCGCAGAGGCAGAATGTACCCGCAACTGCGAAGAACATTGTCTGGTGCACACCTGTCTCGACAACCTTTGTCGCGATGTTCTCAACCTCGATCGATACAACGCCGTCCTCGGGAGCGGTGAGCTCGCCCTTCTTGTTGAACTTAGGCTCAACCTTTATCTCGTAGATGCTTGTGTTGAGGTCGTAGCCCTTAACGGTCTTAACCTCTTTTACATAGTATGTGCCGCCGTCGTAACCGAGGAACTCTACAAGTCCGTCCTCGTCAGCTACAGCGTAAGCAAGAGCGTTCTCGTCCTTCTCGGCGTCAGCCTTTGAAGCGTAAAGTCCGAACTTAGGACCTTCGAGAGGATTGCCGTCGCCGTCAACCTTGTTTACGTTGATAGCAAAGGTGTATACTACAACCTCGTCGCCGTCCTTGGTGTGCTCTTCGCCCTCATAGTCAACCCATCTGAGTGAATCCTCGTTGTGGTTGCCGTCAGCGCCGATGTTAGCGTCCTCATTGAGAACAGCGTCGAATACTACGTATACGTCTGTGTAATCATAGAACTCGTCGGATGCGAGCCACTCGTCGCCGATGCTTACTTCGAAGCCCTCGTCGGTCTCCTCGAGCTCCCACTCGCCCTTCTTGAGTGTTACCTCGTCCTCAGTCTCGCTGTTAACGAGCTTGACGGAAATGATCTTTGAGAATGTGAAGGTATCTTCCATTGTATCAACGATTGTGTACTCGGTGAGCTTGTAGTTCTTGGAGCCTGTTGTTGTGGAGTGGAGCTGGAACTTAACTATGTCGCCGATGGAAGCTGTTGAATAGTAATCAGTGTACTTGGAAGCAGCCAGCTTCTTGAAGATGTCGGGATCGTTGAATGTCTCGGTCTCGGTCTCTGTTTCTGTCTCGGTTTCTGTCTCAGTCTCGGTTTCTGTCTCTGTAACTGTCTCAGTTTCAGTCTCGGTCTCTGTTTCAGTCTCTGTAACTGTTTCTGTTTCGGTCTCTGTCTCTGTTTCCGTTACTGTTTCTGTCTCAGTTTCAGTCTCTGTTTCTGTCTCAGTCTCTGTTTCTGTCTCAGTTTCTGTCTCGGTTTCTGTTTCTGTCTCAGTTTCAGTCTCAGTCTCGGTTTCAGTCTCTGTTTCTGTCTCTGTCTCAGTCTCGGTCTCTGTTTCTGTCTCTGTAGGAGGTTCTGTGGGATTCATCTTGTTTGTGAAATCTACAGTGTTGCCGTCCTCGGATACAGTGCCTTCCTTAACGATTGTCTGAGAATTGTTGTAGCCTTCGGCCGCCTGCTCCTCAATCATATAGGTAGCGCCTGCAGGGAGACCCTTTACAACAACGGTAGCGTCGGACGGGAAGCTGAACTCGCCGTCAGCAGACATAGCCTTAGCCTCATCTCCTGCTGAGGTCTTAACCGTGTACTCAAGCGGATAAGCGGTGTAGTCTGTGCCGCCCGCGAAATCAAGCTTCATAACATAGTTGAAGGTCTCGGTCAATGCGGGATCGGGAGCCTGATCGTTCCAGTCAACGATGTTCTTCCTGATTGTCATATCGCCAACCGCGGGAGTATTGACATAGTTGATCTGCATATCGGCTGTATCGTACCAGAGCTTCCTGTTTACGAGCTCGAACTCGTCTGTATCTCTGGAGTCGTCGTTATTCTCGGCAACCTTTTCTCCCGTTGCCTTATCGATAACGTTCCATGTCGTGATATATTTAAGAGCGGACTTCGGAGTTTCCTTTGCGTCGAGCATAGCGTTTGTCTTAAACACATTGTCGAAGTTGTCCTTCTCGCCGTCCTTAAGAGTAGTCTTTTCGGTTGTTGTCTTGTCCTTGTTCTCAACAACGAAGTCAAACTGCTCGTTGTCCTTGATTGTGCTTCTGATAGCGGGGTTAAGAGGAGCCTCGTTTACAACATTTGTGAGCTCAAGCTTGTTCTCGGCAGGAGTCATTGTAAACGCCATCTTGCAGTTACTCTCGAGCATACCGCGCTCCATGTAGAAGATGGTCATATGATAAACCTTGTGAGGAGTGAACTTCTGACCGCCGTTGAAGGTCTTCTTGATCTCTCTTGCCTCGGGCTTGAGGGAAGCGAAGCCGCCCTTGTCATACTCGGGGTTATCATTATATGTTACCTTGTTGTAACGCTCGTTAACGGGAGCCTCTGTGTCCTGAGTTGAATGCTCAAGCCAGTTGTCGCCGTCGTCGATCTTAGCAACCTTAAAGCTGGTCATCTCGCTGAGAGGTGTGCCCTTGCTGCCTACGTCGGATTTCTTAACATAGTAAAGGGTAGTCTTACCATCGCTCTGGAGAATCTTATGGGGAGTGAATTTGCCGTCGGCACCTGCGTCGTTCCAAGCCCATACGCGCATATCATCGCCCCAACCCATTGAGTCGTAGATGAAGATTGCGTCCTCAACCTCTGCGTCACAGTCAACGGAGTTGTCAACTACAGACTCAAGAGTGTTGAAGTTAAGCGAACCTGACGCCTTCTTATGGTCGCCGCCGAGGTCGAGAACGAGCTCGGACTTCTTGGTCTCAGGATCCGTGATGTAAACCCAGAGATCATCGTCGCCTGTGTACTCAAACTTAACGGGGCTGCCGTCGGGGAGAAGTCCGTCAACGGGAACCTTGAAGTCGATGTTCATCTTGATACCGAAGCCGTAATCGAGGTTGTCGTTACCGCCGCGGCCCGCTGAAGTCTTGTCGGTGTTGTTGAAGGGGAAGATACCGATTGTGGAGTCCTCGTCCTTCATAAAGTACTTAAGACCGTCCTCAACGCCGTACTCGCCGCCCTGGCCGTAACCGACCTCTGTGGGGGTTTTGCCGTTCCACTTAAAGAACACGTTGTCCTTACCGTCTGTGGAATCGAAAGAGTAGGTTGTAACCTCGCCGTTCTTTGACTGTCTGAACGGGAATGAGGAGGTGATGATCTTAGCCATATTGTTCTGCTGGAGAAGATCGTTGTTGAACTGGGGCATAGCGTCGCCCTGAGCGCTCTTGATGCTGCCGTCGTCAGTAAGAGAATCGGCTGCAAGACCGTCAACGGAATGATGATAGTCCGCAAGAGAGTTGGAGTTGTCAACAATGTACTTAAAGCCTTTGAGAGGCGCTGTTACCTCGTCATAGGGACCACCGTGAGTGGTGTATGTCTTTGAATCCCAGTCATAAGGATAGGAATCCCATGTGTTACAGAAGTTTCCAAAATAAAGAGGATACTTGGTTGCTCCCGAATTGTTGCTGATAAAGCGGTTGAACTGATCGTAAGGATACCAGTCGTCCTTGGAACCGTTATATCCTGTACCTGACTTCTCGGGCTCAAGCCACTTGTCGCCCTTCTCAGCGTCTGTGAGATAGTCATAGTATGTGGCGTCTACCCAGTAAGCGTCAGCCGAATTGTCGCCTTTGCCAATCGGAACGTTCGAGAAATCCGCTGTCTCACCCGTTGTAGCGCCGACCTCTGTTTTAGAGGCGCTGAGAGCTACCGCGAAAGTCGCGATGATAAGCAGTACAGCAAGTCCTACGGGAACGATTCTCTTAGCAATCATTTTTTGTGCTTTCAAAGTTCCTTCCTCCTAAATTCATCTTTTGAATTTGAAACTACCGATACTTTCGTATCATAATATTTCACAATGAGAATTATAGCAAAGGGAATCAGGGTTATTATTCTATTTTAGAATTATAAATGCAAGTTTTCAATATTCGTCACTTTGGACAAATTCAGTGCCTGTTTGTGCATAAAGTGAGCAAAAAAGGCAGACTTATTTTCGGCATATTTCGATTTTTGCACAATAATATTTTGCGTTAATTTATTCACATACAAAAAACAAAAACCAAAGGAGTATTGCCCTTGGCTTCTGTTTCTATTATAACGTGATATTCACCAGATGAGCGACGGCGGGGATGGACACCGTTTTTTCAATCATTTACTCCGAAAACATTTTTTAATATCTTTGTTCCCATATTTTTAAATGATCTTCCGTCACTGGTAGTTCTGGCAAGAGTAAAGCTGTATCTGCTGTCATCTCTATACAACAGCTCATAGTGTTTGCCTGTTTCGTTAATCTTAAAACCCAGTTCCTTAAGTTTGCTCTTAAATGCTCTGTTTATTTTGGCTCCGCCTGAGAACAGATTACGTATTTCCTGTATAATATTATCAGCATCATTTTTGATTTCGTTTTGTTGCATTATACTCTTTAAAACGTGATATTTTCTTGTTTCCGTCTGGTTTATATCTGCTTGCATTGTATTTATTTCTTTCTTTATAAGTTTTAAGATAATATCATTTTGTTCGTTTTCAAAAAAATCAATCTCTTGAGAATCCAATACAATTGAACCATATTCACTGGAACCAGCGCTCTTATTCTCGAGTGAAAACCTGTAATAGTCAACCTGACTATGCAACTCATTATTTTTTTCTTCAAGTATTTTAATTCTGTTGTTTCGTTGATCTATGTCGAAATCTTTCTTGCTAAGTTCTTCCTCATACATTTTAATGAGTTCTTCGTTGTAGTTCTCATTTTTTATCATAGATTCAACTGTTTTTTTGAATCTTATTTTTGACCACGATAAATCATCATCTATTTTACTTAATGATAACCTGCGGCAAACGGTATTGACAATTTCTTTTCTAAACGACCACTGATTACCGCTCGTATATAGGATCCTTTGACTTGCTCCCTTTCCGAAATAAATTTGAACAGCAGAATTATACGGATTTTTTCCGTCAGTAGTTTCCTGAAGTCTTTTTGATACGTTTCTATCTTTTTCTACTAAAACATGTGCGATTCCCGCAAGGTCTTTAGCTAACTCGGTATAGTTCACCCGGTAATTGCCTGTATAAGCCACTTGTGTAACATACACTACAGGCATCATATATTCAACCTCATCCAGAATGATTTTTTCGATCAATTCAATATTGTCTTTTTTAATCAATACATATCTATCATCAATACATAAATCGTTATCCTTATCTCCATAACCTTCTCTGATTATTTTTTTTAATAAATAAGGTCTATTAAAATCATTTGGCATTCTGGCAGATAATTCCAATGCATCATTATACAACTGAACTGCCAATATTCTTTTTCCGTTTTTTTCGGTTAAAACGTAATCGTTTGTCCATATTATTTTCCCGTCTTTATTTGTCAGATGTACAATAACCGTCTCTTCGTATTTATTAATAGATAACGACTGTAACGTTAATTGCAAAATTAAATGTAAAGAAAAATAGGAAAAATCAGCAAAAACCATTGCGTTTAGTTTTGCAATAAGGTAGTGTGATATTGAGTGATTACTGTCTGCGGGAAAGAGGTAATCATGAAACAAATCACATTAAGCGACAGGATAGTTATCGAAGCAGGAATTTGTACAGGAAAATCAATCAAAAAGATATCCGAGGATATCGGCAA
>JAHLBL010000259.1 GCA_020625635.1 bacterium | reverse complement strand
TCGGAAACGATGTACTGCCATGTATGACCGTCGTAATTTACGACATAGTCCTCAATACCGTCGGCGAGCTCAATGCTGACGTCGGTATTATATTCGAGCGGAATAAAGTTTTTATTTTCGGACGCTGCCGTATACAGCGGATAGCCCGTCATATAGTTATAATACAACATTACGGAGCCCACGTCAAATTCGTTCAGCAGAACGTCCGCGTAACGGTTTTCGCGCTTTTCGGTTGACGGCACTAAAAGAGTGTTGATCGTGCGGGTTTTTGTACGGAGCTTTCTGACGATTTCGTTAGCTTTTGATTGCTTTCCTCCGCAGGACAGAACGGCAGTTGAATTCTTTGAGCTGAGCGTTATCGTTGTGCCGTTGCCAGTATTGAATATATTCAGATTAGTGTCCCCACCCTGAAACGTGGTGACAACGGCGTAGCCCGCCGCGAGAATGAAAATCGAGAACGCCGCGGCTACCGTTAAAGCGACAGTCCTGCGCTTTCTCGTAAGAGCGAACGCAAAGAGAGCGAAAACAACCGTAAAGAACACGGCGGTATACTTCGGCTCTATATAAAAAGCTGAAAAGCTCTGACTTGCGAGCCAGTTAACAATATTAATGTCGATATCCGCAATCAGCCTTGCTAAAGCGGAGAATATTTCCGCTGGGAACAAGCCGAACGGCAGAGCATAGCATACGGCGGCAATCAGCGTGAATATCATCAGCATACTGAGCGTAACAGCGATAGGCAGCGAATAAATGAACACAAACGGGTGCCACTCGCCGAAGTACATCAGGGTTACGGGAGCGGAGGCGGCAGTCGCCGCAAGAGACACGACGAGAAGCTCCTTAAGCGCCTTTATAACAAAGCAGCCTGTTCTTTTCAATCTGAAAGGCAGTTTCTCGGAGAATGACGCGCACAGGTTTTGTTTTTCAAGCAAAGCGTTATTTCTCTCAAAGAAATTTAGCTCGAACTTATTGATAAAAGGCAGACCGAAAAAGGCAATTCCGAACACGCTCACAAAGGATAGCAGCATACCGATATCGCCGACAGCGTAAGGGTTGGTGATCGTCAGGACTATAGCGGCTATGCCGAGGTTGTTGAGAACCTCCGATTCCAGCCACAGCGCTCCGCCGACCGCGACAATAATGATCATAACCGCGGAACGGACAGCCGAAGCCGTAAAGCCGACGAGAGCCGCGTAGAGAAGTATTCCCGCCGAAACGATAACGACGCGCAGGAGTCTCAGCCTCGGACCTTTCCTCATAAAGCCGAGCAGCAGCATAAGGAAGGTGCCGATAACGCTCATATGCATTCCCGAGACAACTACAATATAGCTCAGTCCCGTTTTTTTGAAGCTGTTGTACAGCTCGGGCGAAAGGGAGTGCTTGTCACCGAGAGTGACTGCGTTGCACAGCTCTCCCGCGCTTCCGCCGATAAGCTCTTTGCCGGCTCTTTCGAGACGCGCGCGAAGCCTGATCGGCAGCCAGCCCATACCTTTTACGGGATTTTCAACGACCTCAAGCTTAGAGTAATCGAGATCAATCACCCTGTAGCGGCAGCGTCGTGACAAATCATAGTCGGAAGTACAGCGCACGAGCGTACCCGTAAAGGTAATGCTGTCGTCGTACTCTATGCCCGAATCTTTTTTAACGGTGAGCAGCATCTTGCATTTGAAATCGTCGCCGTCGACGACGCTGCTCTCGATTTCTACATAATCACTTTCGTATTTTGAATATACGTCTCCTGTCACTTTGGCGGTCACGGTAACCTTTTCGCCGTCATAACGCCCGCACTCGATGTCGACCTGCCTGTCGAACGCGACAAAAAACACTGTAGACGCGAGCAGCGCGGCGGAAATCGTAATCAGCGCGCCCCTGCTGCCGTTTAATGCTTTCACAAACAACGCCGCGATTATAAACGCGGCGGCAGCGGCTATGACGAGCCAGCGTCCCAAATCGCCAAAATAAAAAGAGACCGCGTACGATACAAGCATCGACAGGCCTATATACGCAAACGGTCTTTTTGACATTTCTGATCATCCTTTAGGTAACACCGCATAATTCAGGGGTGCGGATTGCGAGGTAAGATTTTTTGTCAGTATGCACAAACAATCGGTGTGCATACTGGCGTATGGATGCCGATTTTTGGGTATACTGACGGAACAATGTTCAAGCAAGGCGTGCACCGTGAATTGTGCGGTGTTGCCTA
>JAHLBL010000258.1 GCA_020625635.1 bacterium | reverse complement strand
ATGGAAAACTCGATGGCGGTCGTGTCCTGCCTTGAAAACGGTGCGGAGGTGTGCCCCAGAGCCGCCGAGTGCGACACTCTTCCGATGTGGTCGGAGCTGAATCAGCTTATCCATGATTTTCTTTATTCCAAAAAGTTATCGGATCTTTTGTAACATGCAATTAGATAGTAAATACCTCTTTTCGTATTATTCAGAGGTTTGCCACAACCTTACTACGCAGCACTACTGTATTACCGCTTATTCGGGTAACAGATTAGGTTGATTGTGCAAGTTTTCAAGCTCTCTCACGCTCTTATTGTCAGCGAGAGTTGTAAGCTGGCTTATCGCCATAGCGTTGAGTTTCTTTACTCTTTCCTCCGATGACAAACCCTGCTCGATCAACATCGCGTTGATGTTTTCGAGATTGGCAAGCACAAGCAGCTGTTCAATTGTCGCGTCATCGCGGATATTCTCATTCTTTCTGTCCGGGTTCTCCGCTCTCCACTGAGCAGCGGTTTTACCAAATAACGCGACATTAAGCAAATCAGCCTCACTTGCGTATATAAAGCCTTGCTCTCTGCCCGTTATTTCGGGAGGAATGAGGTTTTGTTTTATCGCGTCCGTATGTATTCTGTAATTAGCCTTTGACAAAAGCCGCTTAACATTCCAATCAAGCGCAAGCCTGTGGCTTTCGTCAGCCTTTAAGCGCTGATAGTCCTGAATAACATAAAGCTTGAACTCCGGTGATACCCACGAAGCAAACTCAAAAGCGATATCCTTGTGGGCGAAAGTTCCGCTACTGTAACGACCTGATTTCGATACAATTCCAACAGCGTTAGTCGCTTTTATCCACTTTTGAGGTGTCATAACAAAGCCGTTTTCCCCGGATTCATTTTTAAACGTGTCGAATTCGACACGTTTAAAATTCGGGTTGTTCAATTCTTCCCACAATCCGAGAAATTCTAACGCGCTGCGCGTCCTCATCCAGTTCTGAATGATATAACGCGGGTTTTCTTCATCCCGATATCTCGCAATATCCGTAAGCGAAATATAATCATCATTGTTCAGATAGGTTATTACGGATAATTCCACGTCTTTTGCGTGGATTTTACTTTTTACGCTTTTGTTGTCGGGCATAATCGCCATAGCCTTTCCGCCCACAAATCTACATTATAAATCTCAACAACCTTATCGTGGGCGGATAAGGCGTGAAATGGCGATTCAGTCATCGCTCGTTGCCGCTTTGCGGCAAACTGAGCGGACAACATAAATCTTAAATAGTGTGATTTTTCACACTATCATCCTTCCGTTATGTTGTTTCGATAACACAGATCAATCCCAGTTTATATCTTCATCGGTGAATGTTTCCGGATCCGCCTCAGCCTCTTCCAACGCTCGACGCTCTTGCGGTGTAACCTTTGTAAAATCGGGATCCCAAGCGAGCACAAGCTTTTTTATCAGCTCATATGCAAGGCTTTTGTCTTGTTCCGGGAGCATATCGATCATTTCAGCGATTTGCATTGTTTTTTCTGACATAAAAACCAACTCCTTATTTGTAAATGTCGCCGCGTACGCCGATGTCGAGTATAAGCAGTATTTCAATAGAGCCGTCAACGGTGTACTTGTATATTATGCGGTACTGACCGACCCTGAGACGAAATCGTCCGTCTTTATAACCTTGCATTTGCTTTATATCGCCCTGTGGCGGCGTTTTTGTTGTTCATTTAAAGTTAAAAAACTTACGAAAAAAGGAAATTATAAAGCTACTGTTAAGTTCGCCGGAAATGCTTACTTTACAACAGTAAGCAAAAAGGTAACAATCAAGATAAAATAATAATCATTGACGCTGTGAAAAAACAGCCGAGAAAAACAAGAAGGCACATAACCGAAAGCAGTGACGGTTATGTGCCTTTTGTGTTATAATAAAGCTGTGAACAATACCAAGGAATATTATAGTCCAAAACAAGGAAGATTTCCGGTGTTTATTTCAGAAATGATAAATATTTCTGAAAAATCTCCTATTTTACTAAAAAGCAAGCTTATTCAACTACTGACACAGCAGGCTAATTATCTGATATCGAAACCTGATTGTCAATATACACATCAAAAAAGGAAACCTCCCATGCCCGCGTTTTGACACTGTATTGCCGGAAGGTTCCCTATTTATTATTCTTTTCTTTGGTGACGGGTTATACAGCGGCGAAGCCGTTTTCCAAATCGGCGATGATGT
>JAHLBL010000257.1 GCA_020625635.1 bacterium | reverse complement strand
GAATCCTGCTTGCAGAGGTAGTAAATGCTCATCATGGTGTTATAGATGAAATGCGGCCGCATTTGCAGGACATTGATACTCGCTTTCTGCCTCGCGATCTCACGCTGCTGGCGCATAAATTGATCCATATTATCCGAAAGGATCAGAACGAACATGATCAGCGCAAACAGCACCATACACAGCACAACATATACCTCAGCTTCAAAGAACATATGAAAGAACAGCGAGATCGTCATCGGCAGCAGATAGAGCAGCAGCGCAACAAAATAGCGTTTTGAGAGCTTGTCCCGCCTTTTGATCAAGCCCGCGAGGTTGAGTATCGAAATCACTACAAGCGGAGATAACCACAGCGCAAACAACGGTCCGCGAATATAATGATTATCCGGCGTAACATAATAGACCGCATCCATAAACTGCCCGGCGATAAACATTATGTAATACACGGCAAGCAGCGCCGCCACGGTCCTGAACAGCAGGCTGCTTTTGAGATTTTCGCCGCAGCTGTGAAGCAGAAAGAATGTAGGCATAAACATCATCGACGACAGCAGAAGCCCTTCAAAGAAATAAACGATCCTTTCCGCCGTCGCCATACGGGGATCCTCCCAAAAGAGCGTGGCTAAGAAGAAAGTGACGGAACACATCAGCAGAAGCGAAAACAAGATGATAAAATACCGCTTGCTCCATCGATCGGTCACCGGTATCGTTGCGGAGAACACTACACCGAGCGTCATCATTACCGGCAGCGCTCCGAGAATTGAATAACTGACAATCACTTCGGTCATGAGCCTTCGCCTCCCATCCGAAACGGATATCTCAGGTGATCAAGCTGTTGCTTCACGCCCTCGGCTGTGATCGGCTTGAGCATAAAGCCGCTCGCACCCGTGCTCCACGCGTCAAAGGAATAGTCCCTATACGCGGTCAGATACACCACGTTGAGCCGCGGATTAATCCTCAGCATTTCGCGGCACACATCCAGACCGCTGATAGTTCCCATCTCGATATCGAGGAACACAAGCGCCACACGGTTTGCCTTTATGTAATCGATAGCTTCCTTCGGTTTTGTAAAGGCAGTGACCGACGCGTTAGGCATAACCTCCTGCAAAATAGGCAGACCTCCGTTGAGGATGATCTTGTTATCATCCACCATGATGACGTTGGGGCAGTCGTCACTCTGTTCGACCGCGGAGAGCAGCACATTAACGTCCACGTCAAAGACTTTTGCGAGTCGGGAGATCATCACCGCGTCAGGCAGGCGGTTGCCTGATTCCCACCGTGATATAGTAGAACGGGTAACAAACAGCTTTTCCGCCAATTCCAGTTGTGACAGTCCTTTTTTATACCGCATTTTCTTTAAAGCATCCGAAAAATTATTACTCATATTTATGCTCCATCGTATAGTTATAATTCACCTTTTATCATTATAAGCTAAAGTTGAATAGAAAAACAATAGATTTTTTGAAATTAGGGGGTTCCATTCTGGCACACCCACTTGTAAGGAGCAAAACATAATGAGAATTGGAGTTTTGATGTTTTTCTAAGACGAAGGCGCGTGCAGGCTTGACAGAGGGCAAGAATCAGAGATGTTGCGGGCTTTGTAATCCTTTTGAATCCATTCTTCAATGAAATACACTCCTTTATGGTTTCTTTCATATCTATGTAAACGCTCATATGAGCCGATTTTTGTATTCACCATACACTTTATAAGACTACGGTTCATCACATCACTAAGTAAGAAAGCGCGTCTGCGGATTCGGAAACGCAGGCGGCATATAAAAAATATATAGACATAATCCCGAATCGGTGTTATTATTAAATCAGAGATAAATTGAAAAAAATATTGATTCAGAAGGAGATGTTTATAATGAAAATCGCAATGGCAAACGATCACGCAGGTACATCTATGAAATACGAGATCAAGAAATATCTTGAGTCACAAGGACACGAAGTCGTAGACTTCGGAGCTTATGACGAAGAATCCTGTGACCTCTCGGATTTCGTCCTGAAAGCGGCTTTAGCTGTCGCAAAAGGAGAGTGTGACCGAGGGATCTTCGTGGATGGAGTAGGCTACGGCAGTGCAATGATAGCAAACAAAGTAAACGGCATTTATGCCTGTGTTTGTCAGGATCCTTTCTGTGCTATGCTTGCCCGTCAGCATAATGACGCGAATGTGCTGTGTCTCGGCGCTAAAATCATCGGCGGTATGATAGCAATGGAAATTGTAAAGACTTACATGAG
>JAHLBL010000256.1 GCA_020625635.1 bacterium | reverse complement strand
TCGGCGCAGGAATACGCCGCCTGCTTCGCGCAGATGGAACAGCAGGATAAGCAGAGCACGTTCACCGCTCTCAGCACGCTCCACGCCCGAGCGCTTCAGGAGTACCTCGAAATAGTGACGCTCGTGAAGAACGGCTTTGCCGACGGCGCGTTCGCGCGCTGGCGCTCGATGTATGAGCTGTACATAATCGGTTCGTTCATAGCGAAGTACGGCGAGGAAACCGCCGCGAAGTTTATCGAGGCGTCCGAGTCCGAGGACCGCTACGACTGGGCTATGGCGAGCGGGATATTCCCCGAGCATAAGCGTCACGTCACCTTCAACGATATCCAGAAGTCATGCGAGGTCGACACCGAGGTCTGGCGCGACGACTACACCGTTGCCAACCAGACAGTCCACGCCTCTCCGCAGGGCACGTTCGACAGCCTCGGCGGAACTCACTCCGCACGCAGCGACTACGGTATAGCCGCGCCCGCGGTTCAGAGCGCGAATACCCTCGCGCTTATCACCTCCATGCTGCTCAGCGTCAGCCCCGAGTACGAGGCTATGAGCAGAATGTTTATCATAAGCCAGTGGCTGGACATAATTATGGACGCCTACTCGCAGACTCACGAATTCCTCTTCGGCAGCGAGGACTGATACCAACACCCGAAAAGAATATCATTATAAAAATCAGGAGCGGCTCTTTAAGTCAGGAGCCGCTCCGATTTCTGTTGTAGCTGATAACCTTGTCGTCGTTTGCTCTGTTCACTGCGATTAAGGGATTAATCGCGACGTGAACGCCGCAACTCACCCTCTTCCCAACAGGATTTTATCCTGTCGGGAGCCCTGCTCGCTTCGCTCGCTGAATGTTCAAATAATTAACCTTTTGTAATCAAATTATAATCATTTTTCCTGTTTTCATATATACGATCCGCTTCATCAAGATTCAAACTATAGCGACGGATATTTCCTTCGGATTTTTTAATAAGCAAACCGTGTTCTGCGATATCGTTCAATCGATTTGATACTGTTTTTCTGCATGTTTTGAGAACGTCCATTAACTCCTGTGTGCTTATTCCGTTTTCAGAGAAAAGACTTGCCTGAATTAAAAGATAATAAACCCTCAAGTATTTTTCGTTAATTCCGAAAGGCAGATACTGCATACAAGACCGATAATGCTTAAACTGCTCGTTCCTTTTTATCAGAGCATTTTCCAACTGGTGCATAGATTCGCATAATATATCTATAAACATTAACAAAAACGGAGTTAAATCTCCTCGGTTGTGGATATTATTACAAGTGTTGAAAGCGCCGTAGTATTCTTTAATGTTCTCTTTTATAGAGTAGGAAAGACGGTATGCAATCAGCGATTCAAACTCTTTTGACAGAAGATAGCTGCTTATAAAACGTGACGTACGACCGTTTCCGTCATAAAACGGATGAATATATCCGAACATAAAATGAAATATTGATACTCTGATTATTAAATCGATTTCTTCATTATTTAGAAAAGCAAGAGCCTTATTCATACATTCAATTATTTTGCTTTCGGGATATACTCCTCTATGCAATTCCTTCTGTGTTGCGCTAACAACGCTGGCGGAATCTTTTCTGAATATTTCTCCGTCCGGCAAATTATCGGGATTATCCGCTTTTATTTCAAAAAAAACAAGGTCGTTATACAAGTTCCGAATATCTTCGCAAGTTTCAAAGGAGAGATTAGATGCAAGGGTTATGAAATAAAAAAGCGAAACCGCCCAACAGGACGGTTCCGAATAAACTATAATCTTAGTTTTTGGTTTCTTTATCGGCAAACTGTTCGTTTAAGAGATTGTTGATATACTCTCTGTCGAACAATTTGTTTATACTTAAATATATATCGGGAGCGATACCGCCGTCAATATCTCGGATATAGCCGTTCTTCATCGTGGACAAACGGTACTCGCTCGAAATCTGCATCGTTGAGCCGATAGCGGTCGAGAGATAGCCGACAGTGCAAGCTCCGCCGCCACTCTGCTGGCCGATGAGGAGAATCCTGTCGTCGAGCTGGTCAAGAGCATTCGGGAGCAGGTTGCCGCAGGAGAAGGAAGCACCGGAGATATTAACCGCCACGTTTTTGCCCAAACCAAGTATAGACTTGTCGTTCTCGTCATATTTACCGTCAAAGTTAAGGTCAAAATCCAGTACACACTGATGGACAGCCCATGTTACAGGGTTCTGAATATCGATATTGCACTGACCGCAGATTGCCTGAATT
>JAHLBL010000255.1 GCA_020625635.1 bacterium | reverse complement strand
TAGCCGCTTTTTCCGCCTACCGAGAACGGAAGTCGGCACGTCTGGGCGCATCGTCCGCGGTTGCCGCTTCGGGAGCCTATTACGGCGCTGAAATAGCACTGCCCCGAAACGCACATACACAGCGCTCCGTGGACAAAAACCTCAAGCTCGATAGGACAGCTTTCGGCGATCTCCTTTATTTCCGCGCGGCTCAGCTCGCGTGCGAGCACAACCCTCTTAAAGCCGAGCTCCCACAAAAGCTTAGCGCCGCTCGGGGAATGGACACTCATCTGAGTTGAAGCGTGCAAAGGCAGCTCGGGAGCGATTCGTTTTGCGAGCATGGCTGTGCCCATATTCTGCACGATAAGCGCGTCTACGTCAGCCCTTGCCGCGGCGATGATCAGCCGCTTTACATCCTCAAGCTCGCTGTCAAAAATAATGGTGTTCAGCGTCAGATAGACCTTTACGTCCCTTACGTGACAGTAAGCGACAGCCTCGCGGAGCTGTTCGTCGTCAAAATTCTCCGCGCCTGCTCTCGCTGAAAACTCCTTTGAGCCGAGATATACGGCGTCGGCGCCGCTTCTTACGGCGGCGGCAACAGCGTCAAAGCCCCCGCAGGGAGCGAGTATTTCAATGCTTTTCATCGTCAAAGAGAGAGATCTGGCGCGTGGGAGTGTAGCCCTTTTTATTCTTCCCTGAGTCGGCAAGCACGTTGACGGGCTCGGCGGGTTTTTCGGAACCCTTCTGCTCGGCCTCGCGCATCTTTGCCGCGAGGACCTCCTCGAGGTTTTTCTTAGCTGTCGTCAGGCGCTCGATGATCTCCTGCTGTTCCTCAAGCTTTTTCTGGAGCTCACGGAGCTTTTTGGACTGTCGGTCAGCCTGCGCGATGAGCGGCTGTGCCTTTTCGGTAAGCCGCTTCGCGCGCTCGATCTCCTTATACTTGTCGTCGGCATAGTCCAGCGCGCAGAGAATCGCGGCGCTCCTGCGGTCGAGCGTCGGGTTCTGCAGTGAGATGGAGTTTATCGTATCTCCAACCTCTTTCGCAAGGTTCTGCACATATTCATCCTTGTCGTCGCTGAGAAGCACAAAATGCTTTCCCGCGACAAATACACTGTGTTTATTCATCGGGAATCCCCCATTCTGCAATAATCCAGACTAATTATAATATAACGAAAATCAATAATAAAGGAAAGTTTTAACTTTGTAATTATTACGACGAAATTGTAAGGTAACCTTGAAAAAAGAAGTGCGCTGTGTTACAATGATTTTTGTAGTTTAAAAACTAAAAAAGGAAGTTTGGAAATGAAAGAAAAAAGAAAACTTACAAAGGGCGAGAAGATCGCTCTGGTTATACTTGCGGTTCTTATTGTCGCGGTAGCGTGCACAGGCGCGTGGCTGATTATCGACAATGTGAACAACGCGAACAAAGCGCAAATCACTTCATCATCCTCAGCGGAAGGCGACGAGGAGCTCACCTCACGAGCCGCGGGCGAGGATAACACGGTTGCGGCAACGGACGCAGACAGCACAGCAGCTGCCACAGACTCCTCAAAGAGCAAAACAAGCTCAAAAACGAGCAACTCCGCGGAGCCTGCGGAGGACGAGACGACTGCCTCCAAGACAGAATCAGGCACAAACTCAAAGACTTCTTCCTCTACAAAAAGCAATTCAGATAAAAAGAAGAGCAAGACAAAAACCAAAAAGAAGGCGACGGACTATTCCGACGGAAAGGTTCCCGTAGTTGAGCCCGAGACAAACGAGACTCACGCCTCCGAGAAGGTTCTTAAGGTAAACGGCAAGAAGGTCTATGTCGGCGACACAATTACCGTCACAGTCGATATGACTACGCCTGTCGTGCTGGTCAACTATCAGGGCTTTACACAGTACGACAGCAATGTTCTGAAGTTCGTCAGCGCGAAGTCGAATTCGGGCGGTCTTACGAACAACAAGGATTCGGCTATCTACTATAACTCTTCGATCCTCAGCGGAATCGACTTTACATCGGGCGGTACGATCTACACCGCTGAATTTGAGGTTATCGGCGAAGGCAGCACGAACATCAACAATACGCTCGAGATCGTCTCCGACCTCGACCTTAAAGACGTAGGCGTTGACAACTGCAAGGTTAAAGTAAATATTTACGATTGATACTTTTAATAACACAAAGGCGGCTCAAACTGACGAGCCGCCTTGTTTTATTTTTTTTAAAGTAAAACTTTTTCACATATTGCGGCGCCGGTGGGCGCTTCATCCGCCTTTGG
>JAHLBL010000254.1 GCA_020625635.1 bacterium | reverse complement strand
GGACACATATTCGATACTTCTGCTGTGTAATACATAAGCAATTCCTCCTTAAGAGTATTTAATAGCTGATTTCGGAAAAACGCAATATCAACTATAATCACTTATAATTATAGTCGAACGGGTGAAATACGTCAAGTAGAAAAATGAAATATTTAGTTATATTGAATAAATAAATTGAGGTAATTCGGTCATTAAAGCATTTCTTCGAGTATTTCAGCCGCCTGAGCGACAAGCTCGGGACAAGGTCGCTTTTTGTAGTAGGTTTCGGAGCGCTTTTCGGGGTCTCCGCCGACGGTCGCGTCGGTCCCGCTGAGCAGTTCTTTACATATGATAGAGCCGTTCTTTTCCCTGAAACGCTGAGCGAAATCTCTGATCAACTGATAATGCGCTTTTTTCGCTTCATAGTTTTCGGGATCGCTGTAACCGTGTACCAGACCGAGCACCATCGCCGCGCCGCTTACAGCTCCGCAGACCTCTCTCATACGTCCGAGACCTCCGCCAAAGGAGGACGAGAGCTTTGCCGCGGTTTCCTTGTCGAGCCCCGTAACGTCCTCGAAGGCGCAGAGAACAGCCTGTGCGCAGTTGTAGCCCTCCGTAAAAAGTCGGCGGGCTTTTTCGCTATGATTAATCATAATATCACATCCATTTCGAATATATGATACATTAAAACTCAACTTTTGTCCATACAAAAAACGGTCAGACCTGAAAGGTTGAAAAACAAGCTTTCGGTCCGACCGAGTTATATTATTATTTAATTATTTGTACTCGTCGGGAACTTCGGGAAGAAGCTTTGCTGCTTCCGCAAGGTCCTCGTCGGTGGGGATGTAATCGGTCATTTCACCGTCATTGAACTTCTGGTAAGCAACAAGGTCAAAGTAGCCTGTACCTGTAAGACCGAATACGATTGTTTTTTCCTCGCCGGTTTCCTTGCACTTGAGCGCTTCGTCAATAGCGACGCGGATAGCGTGGGAGCTTTCGGGAGCGGGGAGGATACCCTCGGTTCTCGCGAACTGCTCGGCAGCCTCGAATACAGATGTCTGCTCTACGGCAACCGCTTCCATAAGACCGTCATCATAAAGCTGGCTGAGTGTGGTTGACATTCCGTGGAATCTGAGTCCGCCTGCGTGGTTTGCAGAGGGGATAAAGCCGGAGCCGAGTGTGTACATCTTAGCGAGCGGGCAAATCATACCTGTGTCGCAGAAGTCGTACGCGTATTTGCCGCGTGTAAAGCTCGGGCAGGATGCGGGCTCAACAGCGATGATACGGTAGTCAGCCTCACCTCTGAGCTTTTCGCCCATAAACGGAGCTATAAGTCCGCCGAGGTTGGAGCCGCCGCCTGCGCAGCCGATAATCATATCGGGCTTGATGTTGTACTTGTCGAGCGCTGCCTTTGTCTCAAGACCGATAATGCTCTGATGGAGAAGAACCTGATTGAGAACGGATCCGAGTACATATCTGTAGCCCTCGTTTGTAGTAGCGACTTCAACAGCCTCAGAGATAGCGCAGCCAAGGCTTCCTGTTGTACCGGGATGCTCAGCGAGAATCTTTCTGCCGACATTTGTTGTTGTGGAGGGGGAGGGAGTTACATCCGCGCCGTAGGTTCTCATAACCTCGCGGCGGAAGGGCTTCTGCTCGTAGCTGACCTTAACCATAAATACCTTTAAGTCAAGACCGAAGTACGCGCATGCCATTGAGAGAGCCGTGCCCCACTGACCTGCTCCTGTCTCGGTTGTTACGCCCTTGAGCCCCTGCTTTTTAGCGTAGTACGCCTGTGCAATAGCGGAGTTGAGCTTGTGTGAGCCTGATGTGTTGTTGCCCTCGAATTTATAGTAGATCTTTGCGGGTGTGCCGAGAGCTTTCTCGAGACAGTACGCGCGAACGAGAGGAGAGGGACGATACATTTTGTAGAAATCACGGATTTCCTGCGGAATATCAACGTAAGGTGTTGTGTCGTCAAGCTCCTGAGCAACGAGCTCCTCACAGAATACGGGAGTGAGTTCCTCTGCTGTCATCGGCTTCATTGTTCCGGGATTGAGAAGGGGAGCGGGCTTGTTTTTCATATCAGCCCTGAGGTTATACCATTTTTCGGGGATCTCGTTTTCGTTTAAGTAAATTTTATAGGGAATTTTGTTTTCTGACATTGTAATTATCTCCTTTATAATGAATTTAGATTTTTTATCAGATTATAATTATATGGTAAAAGCTGTTCTGAATTCACCATCGTTTAGTTAAAAGCTTCATAATTATCTCCTGTTTGT
>JAHLBL010000253.1 GCA_020625635.1 bacterium | reverse complement strand
GGTCGGCTGCTCAACTAATGGGCAGCCTCCGACTCGATTTTGAATATTCGGTCGGGCAGACAGGCTTTTCCGTAAAAGGCTTGTCATCCGACTTTTTTATTACAGTTCAAAATCTTCCTTGGAAAACTGCATCATCCTTGCCTCACCCTTCGGTACTCTCAGCGTGGGGTTATAGGCGAATTTAGAGCATTTTCCTTTTTTTATCTGACGTCCTCTGCGGCAATAAAAGCCCTCGGCGCCCTCTGTGTAATTATCGCAGTACGCGCAGTTTACCTCTATATTGTTACCGAAAAGCGGTTTTTTCATAAAAAATTCAGCCCTTTCGTATCGGGATTTCAGCATATTTTTATTATATCAAAAAATATTGTAACTTGCAAGTTTTTTACAAGTGTATTAGAATAGTAAAGGTGATTAATTTGCAGATAATAAGTAATACTATGAAATTGAACAACGCGGACACTGTTCCGTTTTTAACTTATAATTCTTTATCGGAAATATATTTTATAAAGCACGGCTTTTCAACGCGTCTCGGCGGTGTGAGCGAGGGGATTTTTTCAACGATGAACCTCGCGTTTAACAGGGGCGACGATCCCGACGCGGTTACCGAAAATTACCGCAGGCTCTGCAGCTCGATCGGTCTGGAGTTTGACAGCCTTGTCGCTTCGGCTCAGGACCATCACACCTTTGTGCGAAAGGTCACCCGCGACGACCGCGGCGTTGGAATCACACGCCCGCGCGATATCCAGAGCGTAGACGCGCTTATCACCGATGATCCTGAGGTCACTCTCGTGACGTATTACGCCGACTGTAATCCGCTGTTCTTTGTCGACACGGTGAAAAAGACTGTCGGTCTCGCTCACGCGGGCTGGCGCGGAACCGTCGGCAGAATAGGGCAGAAGGTCGTTGAGAAGATGACTACCGAGTACGGCACAAACCCCGCAGACCTCGTCTGCGCCGTCGGACCCGCGATCTCAAAATGCTGCTACGAGGTTGACCTTTCCTGCGCTCAGCAGTTCTACGCGCTCGGCGACCTCGACAACAGCAGGTTTGTTTTTCCTAAAAAGAATGATAAATTTATGCTTGACCTGCTCGAGTGCAACCGACAGATCCTCGTCGCGGCCGGTGTTCGTCCCGAAAACATCACGCTCAGCGATTTGTGTACACGCTGCAACAGCGACCTGCTGTGGTCGCACAGGGCGACAAACGGACAGCGCGGCACGATGTGCGCGTTTATGCATATAAAGGAAGAAGTATGAAGAAGTTTATGAAAAGGTGCGCCGCGGCGCTGATGTGCGTTTTTGCGGTCAGCTCGCTGTTCACGCTCTCGGTGACCGCCAAGGGCGTTGAGAATTTTACGAACAGCAAGGGTACGATCACCGTAACCTGCGGCGAATATAAAAAGAAATTCACAGCGAAAAAATATAAGAAGAATTTTTCGGCGGCGCTCAACGAGGCGCTCGATTACGCGCGTAAGAAATCCACAGCGGCTACTCCCGCGACCGTGAAGGTCTCTAAGGGATATTACAGCCTCGACCGCACTATAAAGATTTACAGTGACACAACTCTTGTCGCTAAAGGCTGTTACTTCCGTCACTACGGCAACCTTATCCGCAACGGCTACAACCGCAAGGCTAAGGAGGCTGCGGGTTATTCGGGCGCGAAGAATATCACGATCGACGGCGGAACGTGGGACGCGATGGTTCCGTATTCCGAGGCGGGAACGTGGAACACCAATATTATGCACTCCACTATGCGCTTCGGTCACTGTAAGAACATTACCGTAAAGAACTGTACCTTTGTCGGAAACTATAACTGCCACGACGTCGAGCTCGGCGGTGTGCAGAAGGCGAAAATCACGAAGTGCAGTTTTTCAAATGTCTATACCGTCAATACATTTCCGAACGACGGCGGACGCGAGGCGATCCAGATCGATCTTGCCACGAGCGAGGCTATGCCCGAGTTTGTGCAGTACGATAAGACGCAAAGCACCGACATAACCGTGAGCTATAACACGTTCAAAAACAAGTTCCGCGGTGTAGGCAGCCATCACGCCGTTCCCGGGCGAACCTACAATAATATCAAGGTTCACCACAACACGTTTGAGAGCATAGGCGGTATCGCGATTTACGCCGTTTACTGGACGAATTCAAAAATCTACGAGAACAAGATGACGGACGTAGGTCTCGGAATAGATATGCGCCAGATGGTGAACAGCCTCGAGTCGATGAACTTCAAGAACCTTGACGACCTCAGCTACGAGGA
>JAHLBL010000252.1 GCA_020625635.1 bacterium | reverse complement strand
TTTGTACACTATCAAGCTTTATCCTTGTATGTGTTTGACTTTCAAATAACGATACTTTATAATAAGGATGTATTTTCTTTTTTTGAGGCGAAAAACAATGTCAAATGTAAAAAAATTTGTAAAACTGCACCGTGAGGCGGTTTTGTTCGTACTGATCTTCACCCTTGCGGCGCTTGTGCGGCTGGTGATGTTCTGCGATCATCCCGCGGGACTTAATCAGGATGAAGCCTCCATCGGCTATGACGCCTGGGCGCTGATGAACTTCGGTATCGACCGAAACGGCTTTTCGCTGCCTGTTCAGCTCGTCGCGTGGGGGAGCGGTCAGAATGTGCTTTACGCCTATCTCTCCATCCCGTTTATCGCGGTTTTCGGGCTTAATGTCTTTTCGGTGCGTATCGTCAATCTTCTGTTCTCGCTGATTACCGTCGTAGCGGCTTACGGCACTGTGAAACGGTGGAAGGGTAAACGCACGGGCTTTATCGCGATGGCTATGGTCGCCGCCGCGCCGTGGAATATTATGCTCGCGCGCTGGGGACTGGAGTCCAACGTCTTTCCCGCCTTGCTTATGCTCTCGATCTGGGCGCTGCTTAAATCGACGGAAAAGCCGCGCTTCTTTATCGTTGCGGCTGTAATACTGTCACTGTCGCTGTATTCCTACGGCTCGGCATATCTTGTGATCACGCTGTTTTCGCTCGCCTGCTTTGTTTATTTCATTATAAAAAAGCTCGTGCCCCTCAGATATCTTGTTATCGGAGCGGCGGTTTACGCGCTGATTTCTCTGCCGATTTATCTCTTTATGCTTGTCAACGTGTTTCAGCTTGACACAATACGCCTCGGCGCGCTCTCAATCCCGCGCCTTAACGGCAACCGCATCGACGCCCAGTCAGGCGCGACCTTGTCCGACTTCTTCCATAATTTCTTCAGGCTCGGTATTGAACAGACAGACCTCATCGAGCGCAACGCCTTCCCGTTCTACGGCTGCTTCTATGTGATTTCTCTGCCGTTCTGGCTGCTCGGGATTTATAAATGCGCCCGTTCGCGCAAGGGCTTTGATATCGTACTGCTGATGTCGCTTGTTTTCTCGGTACTGCTTTTCGGCTATTACAACTCGCCGAACATCAACCGCGTCAACGCGATTTACATTCCGCTTATTCTGCTGACAGCGGTGGGTATCGACGATTTCGCCGACTGCAGGCGAAGCTTTGCCGCGATCTTCCTCGCGTACTTGATGTGCTTTTGCGGATTCTGCTTTACATATTTCGGCGAAAACTATCGCGTCTCAATGAGCAGGGAGTTTTACTCGGGCTTTGGCGAAGCGATCGAAGCCGCGGACGATATCGCTCAGGACGGCAGGACCGTTTATATCACCAACAATGTGAATATGCCCTATATCTATACGCTTTTCTATACTCAGACTCCGCCCGATGAGTACATCTCCACGGCTAAGTTCGCCAACAAGGGAAGTATGTTTGAGATAGTCACGTCCTTCTCGAACTATGTTTTTAACACCGACGGCGCGGAAAAGGGGGAAAGCGGAGTATACGTGCTTGAAGCGTCACGCAGGGAGCTTGTCGCTCATATGACGTCGGATATCCAGGTGTTTGACAACTATATCGTTGCTGTGATTCCGTAAAATTTTTTGAAAAAATACGCTCTTGATATTCCTGCTTACCTTAAAAAATGTGTCTGAGCACATCGCTCAGCGGCAGCCTTTTTTCAATACATAAAAATCGACAGGGCGGACACGGTATGTTTTCCGTGTCCGCCCCGTCTATAATGAATGGGTGGGAAGGTAAATTTTAATTGTCGTAGTTACGCATTGCGTCAAGTCCTGTCTGACCTGTTCTTACCTTTACAACTTCTTCCACGTCATATACAAAGATTTTACCGTCGCCGATGTGACCTGTGTACAGTGTCTTCTTGGCGGCTTCGATTACCTTGCCTACAGGCACGGTGCATACTACGATGTCAACCTGTACCTTGGGCAGGAGGTTGGTCTCAACCATAACGCCTCTGTAGTACTCGGGCTTGCCCTTCTGTACTCCGCAGCCGAGAACGTGGCTGACCGTCATACCTGTGATGCCTATGCCGAGCATAGCCTTCTTGAGAGGCTCGAGCCTTGACTCGCGGCAGATGATCTCAACCTTGCTGATTTTCGGTGTGCCGTCGTCGAAGGTCGGCATTCTCTTAACGGGAACAGCCTCCGCAGGGGGAGTGTCGCCGCTGACAAGAACGGGAGCGTCGCCCTCTTCAACATATTCGGGGATCAT
>JAHLBL010000251.1 GCA_020625635.1 bacterium | reverse complement strand
GTTTTGTCAAGAGTTTTATCGCATATTAAGAAAATTTGTCTTCTTCAGGAATTTCCTTAATCAGAGAGCTGTTCTTGTACCGCGCGTCGTGGGTGACTTCGCGGATAACCTCGATGAACGGAGGGAGTTTTATTTCATCGTTTTCGTCCATAAGCTCTACCTCAATGTACGCTTGTTTTTTCCAAAAAGGAAAAATATCTATTTCGAAATACGTGCCGTCGTACATCAGGCAATATCTGTCCTTCGTTATCGTGCCGAGCTGTATGCCGCTTGACAGTGCGAGGTTGTACTCCTCCTCGCTGAGCCTGTCCTCGCGCTCCTCGCGGATTGTATCGCTTATGCGCTCCTTGATCGTTTTTATATAAATGAAGCCGCCGTTTTCACCGCGTTTTCTCAGCCTGAATTTGCCCTGCGCTCCGAGCATATACGTCTGTGAGATTTCGATTTTGCGGCAGGGGAGAGTGAGCAGATAATCCGTGTCGGGGTACTTTATGAGAAATTTGCGCTCGATTTCGAGCGGCTTTGGGATTCCTAAGAACGCTTTAAGCTCACGCATAAAGAATGCAAATTTTTCCTCGTACGTATCCATCACGGGTATGAACCTGTAGTGCGGGTTGCCACACCACGCCCTGAGAGATCTTTCGTTGATTCTTGCCGCTTCGCTCCTGTTTTCGGTGCGTATGCTGTCCGTTATGTAGTCGATGTCTTCGTCAGACGCAGTGCTGTCAAAGTGAAACGCGGCGTCGTACCTGTCTCTCAACTCGGTGTCGCTGAGGTTAAGCTCTTTTTTCAGACGCGTGAACTCCTCCTCGTCGAGATAAACCGCGCAGTCCATCAGACCTCTGTCACAGATTATGACCGCGTTGTCGTCGGGCTCAAGGCTCTCGAGCTCTCTCTCCATTCGGATCTGATTCAGCGCGATCGCCTTTTGGAATTCATACGCGCTCAGCCTGTCGGCTCCGCTCTTTATGATTTCGGATGCTGATTCTCCCAGCGTGTAAGCTGTTACTCCGAGAGCGCTCAGCTCGCTCTTTACTCTTTTGAAAGCCTCGGTTTTTCCGCCTGAAGGTCCGCCTGTCAGTACGATCTTTTTGATGTTGCTCATAGCCGTATTCCTCGCATATGTTTATAAATGCATTATAATCAACCGTCAGCAATATATATTTCCTTTAACGAAATATAGCCGAGCAAATGCGACAAATATCATATTTTAGCGTTATTTTCTTGACATATAAAAAGAACGGTGATACAATTTAGTGTAGTAAATTATGAAAGGAAGCATAATAATGGCTGCAAAAAATATTGATTGGTCCAACCTTGGCTTTGGCTATATTCAGACCGAGAAGAGATATGTCTCGAATTTTAAGGACGGAAAATGGGATGAGGGCGGTATCACCGATGACGCTAATGTTGTTCTCAACGAGTGCGCGGGTGTTCTCCAGTATGCTCAGACCGTTTTCGAGGGCTTAAAGGCTTACACAACAGCTGACGGAAGCGTTGTTACCTTCCGCCCCGACCTCAACGCAGACCGTCTTATCCAGTCCTGCGAACGTCTTAAGATTCCCGTAGTTCCCAAGGAGAAGTTCCTTGCGGCAGTTGAAGAGGTTGTAAAGGCTAATATCGACTACGTTCCGCCTTATGGATCGGGCGCTACATTATATATCCGTCCCTATGTTTTCGGCACAAACCCCGTTATCGGAGTTAAGCCTGCCGACGAGTATCAGTTCAGAGTATTCGTTACTCCCGTAGGTCCTTACTTCAAGGGCGGCGCTAAGCCGATCACCATCCGCGTATGCGACTATGACCGCGCGGCTCCTCACGGCACAGGTCACATCAAGGCAGGTCTTAACTACGCTATGAGCCTGTTCCAGATCGTTGACGCTCACGAGAAGGGCTTTGACGAGAATATGTACCTCGACGCCGCTACACGCACCTACGTTGAGGAGACAGGCGGCGCGAACTTCCTTTTTGTTACAAAGGATGGCACAGTAGTTTCGCCTAAGTCGAATTCCATCCTTCCCTCGATCACCAGAAGAAGTCTGATGTACGTTGCCGAGCACTGCCTCGGTCTCAAGGTTGAGCATCGTCCCGTTGCCTTCGAGGAGGTCAAGGACTTTGCCGAGTGCGGACTCTGCGGCACAGCCGCTGTTATCTCGCCTGTCGGCAAGATCAACAACCACGGCGAGGAGATCTGCTTCCCCGCAGGTATGGAGGAAATGGGTCCCGTTACTAAGAAGCTCTACGAAACACTCTTAGGTATCCAGATGGGTACGGTAGAAGCTCCCGAGGGCTGGAT
>JAHLBL010000250.1 GCA_020625635.1 bacterium | reverse complement strand
TCGCATTAAGCGCGATAGCCCCTGAGTTGTGTCATCATTTATTGTCGGGTGAAAATATGCTCTTGACATTTTCTGCAAGCTGTGGTATGATAAGTATAACAAATCATACTTATCATTCGGCTGATCCGAATATTTTAACACGAGGTGAAAACTATGGCAGCTCCCAAAGGAAAATACGCGTGGACCGCTACCGTCGGCGAGAAGGGACAGATCGTCATCCCCAAGCAGGCGCGCGACGTTTTTGACATCCGCCCGGGCGATACGCTGATCCTGCTCGGCGACGAAAAGCACGGCATCGCGATCCCGCCCAAAACAGCGTTCCGTGAAATCTACAACGCTGCGTTCAGCGAAAAGGAGGACGAAGCGAAATGAAAAACATTATGTTCTTCTGTATCCCCGCGCACGGCCACACCAACCCAATGCTCCCTGTCGCGGCGGAGCTGGTGAAGCGCGGCAATCACGTGCGCTTCTATTCGTTCGATGAATTTGAAGAAAAAATCAAAAAAACCGGCGCGGAATATGTCTCCTGCTCCGAGTATCTGTCCGAGGTCAGCGAAGAAGAAATGGCGCGTCTGATGCAGGTCTCCAACACCGAAATGACCATCCAGGACATCCGCACCACCTTGAAGATGAACGACTTTCTCGAGGCAGAGTTCAAGAGCTTTCAGCCCGACGTCGTCTATACCGACGCGGTATGCTTCTGGGGTAAGCTCAACGCATGGAACCACCATGTCCCGATGGTGTGCTCCACCTCCACCTTTGCGTTTAACCAGATGTCGTCCAAGTACATGAAGCACAGCGGCGCCGAGATCAAGGACATGCTCACAGGACTGCCGAAGATCTCAAAGGAGCTCAAGACCCTGCGCCCCTACGGTTACGAGGTCAAGAGCGCGTTACAGCTGGTGCAGAACGATAATCAAACCGACACCAACGTCTACACCTCCAGGCGGTTCCAGCCCTTTGCCGAGAGCTTCACGGGTCACTATAACTTTGTCGGACCCTCCGTATTCTCTGAGCTGAAACCGCAAAAGGAAAATGCTCGTCCGCTGATCTACATTTCGCTGGGCACCGTCATCAACGACCGCCCCGATTTTTATCAGAAGTGTATCGCGGCGTTCAGGGACATGGACGTCGACGTGATTATCTCACGCGGTCAGTATGTGGATGCGAAAAAGCTCGGCGATCTGCCCGACAACATTCAGACGTTCGAGCGCGTTGACCAGCTCGAGGTACTGTCTAAAGCCGACGCTTTCATCACCCACTGCGGCATGAACAGCGTATCGGAGAGCCTGTATATGGCGACACCGATGGCGCTCTATCCCCAGACAGGCGAACAGTTCGCCGTGGCGCGTCGTGCCGAAGAGGTCGGCGCGGGTATTCCGCTCACCGACGATTCTGTTGAGGGGATCAAAAAGACGGTCACCGCCATTCTGAACGACAAAAAATACGCCGAAGCCGCCAAGGTATGCAGCGACGACTTTCGCTCCTGCTCCGGCGCAAAGGGCGCGGCGGACTTCATCGAAAATGCGCCGCACACCTGCGACGACGTCGACCCGATCGGCGAGATGAACAAGGTCAACAGGGTCTGGCAGATCGCTTTCCCGATTTTTGCGACCGCTGCGGCGATCACCCTCGTGCTGACGGTCTCCGTATGGCTGGGTATCGCGGTCGGCTTAGGGCTGGGCGTGTTCTCCTATCCGCTCAGCATGCGCGTACAGAAATGGCGCTATAACGCCGTGGTCAAAAAGCATAAGCTGAAATAGGCAGTACATTTTAATTTGCAGTATGTTTATAAAATATTTAGAGGATGATTGAAAAGAGATTATCGTTAAAAAATCTTATAATCCTTATTGAGAAAAATTAAAAACGATCTATTACATAAAAGATGCAGGTATGGTTTACACACATCAAACCATACCTGCTTTTTTTATTTTATTTTGAGTGTAATGATTTTGTTGATCGTTGCGGATTTAAACTTTGAATTACCCTTTGCGAAAATTTTAACCTTTATTTTGTAAGTGCCTTTTTTGTACTTACCTTTCTTTAATGTGAAAACGCCCTTTTTGCTGACAGAAACTTTTTTACGGATTTTCTTTGATGTTCCGCTCTTAATAATAGTTATCTTAGTTGTCCCCTTGGCATTTTTAATTGTCAAAAGATCAATGATTTGTTTTTTGCTTTTGAGCTTATTAAGACTAACGGTTTTTGTTTTAACGGTTACTTTTATAGTATTAGCCTTCTTTTTTGTAACAGTTGGTTTAGAAGTACTTTCCGTAGGTTCTTGTGATGTTGTCGGTTCCGTAGCAGGCGCTTCG
>JAHLBL010000025.1 GCA_020625635.1 bacterium | reverse complement strand
TAGCCCGCGTTGAGCTCTGAGAAAATCTTTCTCGCCTCAAGGATTTCCGCGTCGTCGGTCTCGGCAAAGCCCGTAGCCTCGGCAATCAGCTCATCGTCGATGCCCTGCTTGCGCATCTGAGCCTTCGCGAGGTACTCGGCGTTACCGCCGAGGATGATATCGGTACCACGGCCTGCCATATTGGTGGCGATGGTAACGGCTCCGAGCTTACCTGCCTGAGCGATGATCTCGGCTTCCTTTTCGTGCTGCTTAGCGTTGAGGACGTTGTGCTGGATTCCGCGTTTTTTGAGCATCTTTGAGAGAAGCTCCGATTTTTCAATCGAGATTGTGCCGACGAGTACGGGCTGTCCCTTCTTGTGAGCCTCGATGATCTGCTCTATTACCGCCGAGAACTTGCCGTTCTCCGTGCGGAAGATGGAGTCGGGGAGGTCGATACGCGCGAGAGGCTTGTTTGTGGGAATTTCCACAACGTCGAGCTTGTAGATTTCCTGGAACTCGGTAGCCTCGGTTGACGCTGTACCTGTCATACCCGACAGTTTTTTGTAAAGTCTGAAGTAGTTCTGGAAGGTGATGGTGGCGAGGGTCTTGCTCTCGTTCTGAACCTTAACGCCTTCCTTTGCCTCTATAGCCTGATGCAGACCTTCGTTGTAGCGTCTGCCGTACATCAGACGGCCTGTGAATTCGTCGACGATGATGATTTCGCCGTCCTTGATGACGTAGTCGACATCGCGCTTCATAATGCCGTTTGCGCGGATAGCCTGATTTACGTGGTGCTGGATCGTGAGGTTTTCGGGATCGGTAAGGTTGTCTATGTTAAAGAATTCCTCCGCCTTCTTTACACCGCTCTGGGTGAGAGTCGCGGTCTTTGCCTTCTCGTCTACAACGTAGTCGATGCCGTTCTCGGCGTAATACTCCTCCATATCCTCCTTGGAATCGAGCTCGGTAAAGCGCTGAACCTTGAGGGTTTTGGCGAAGCGGTTAGCCTGAGTGTAGAGCTCTGTGCTCTTGTCGCCCTTTCCGCTGATGATAAGAGGTGTACGGGCTTCATCAATGAGGATGGAGTCGACCTCGTCGACGATGGCAAACGCGTGACCGCGCTGTACCTTGTTCTCCTTGTAAACGACCATATTGTCGCGGAGATAGTCGAAGCCGAGTTCGTTGTTTGTGCCGTATGTAATGTCAGCGGCGTACGCCTGCTTACGTAAATCGTTGTCGAGGTCGTGAACGATAAGTCCGACGCTCAGTCCGAGGTAGCGGTAGAGCTTGCCCATCCACTCGGAGTCACGGCGTGCGAGGTAGTCGTTGACGGTTACGATGTGAACGCCCTCGCCTGTAAGACCGTTAAGGTAAGCGGGAAGCGTAGCAACGAGTGTTTTACCTTCACCTGTTTTCATTTCGGCAATACGTCCCTGATGCAGAATGATTCCGCCGATAACCTGAACGGGGAAGTGCTTCATTCCGAGAACTCGCTGAGAAGCCTCACGGCATACCGCGAACGCGTCGGGAAGAATATCGTCTGTTGTCTCGCCGTTAGCGAGGCGCTCTTTGAGGATTGCAGTCTGTTTTTTCAGTTCGGATTCGCTCATAGCGGCGTACTTTTCGTCGAGAGCGAGCACTTTGTCGGCGATAGGCTGCACACGCTTTACCTCTCGCTTGGAGTAGTTTCCGAACAGTGCTTTCAATGGATTCATTTATTCTTTCGTCCTTTCATCTGTATCTATATAAAGTTATTTGTATACTTTTTTAGCTTGTTCAAGCGCCTGTCTGACGACGCTTCCCGCGGTGGACATACCGTACTGGCTGCTTCCGTGAACTACGCACGCGAACGCAAGAGGACAATCCTCGTCCGCACAGAAGCCTACCATCCAACCGTCGGTTTCATTGGCGTAGCCGTCGCCGTCGGTGTCGATTTCACCCGTACCCGATTTTGCGCACAGCGTAAGCCCGTCAACGCTCCAGCCGTAATTCTTATAGCTGTAGTCAGCCTTGTCGGCGGCGAAAAGCATATATTCGCGGAGCTTTTCGGCTGTGGAGGAGCTTATGAGGCTGTTGCCTTTTGTGCCTTTCTTTGTAAAGCCAAAGCCCTTGAGCATATCGCCCGGGTTTCCGTCTACTATATACGGCTGTATCGGAGTTCCGCCGTTAGCGATCGAGCTCGCGAGAATTGACATCTGCATCGGATTTACCTTTGTATCGTACTGACCGATACCCGACAGCGCCAGCAGATGCTCGTCGGTTCCGCTTACGTCAAAATGACCGCTTTCCGTCATTATTCCGTTTATGTCGAAGGAGGTGTTAATACCCATCTTCTCGGCGGTTTCGTTCATTTTGTCCTGACCTAAGCGCACCGCGAGGTCGGCGAAAACGTAGTTGCAGGAATGAGCGAACGCTTCCTTGAGTGTGATGGTGCCGTGAGCCTCGCCCTCGGCGCAGTCGATGGTGTTGCCGCCGAAATCGTGGCTGCCCTGACAGTTCCAGGTTTCGGTTTCTACTCCGGGAATGTTCTCGATTGCCGCGACAGTTGTGACGATCTTGAAGATTGAGCCGGGGGTATAGGTGAACGAAAGAACCTTGTCATAGTAAACGTCCTTGTATTCGTCCTCGTTTTCCTTGGTGATTTTCGGCGGATGAGCGGGGTCGTATGTCTTTGTACAGGTGTCGCAGATGACCTCGCCTGTCCTGTAGTTGTATATTACGCACGCGCCGCTGTCATAATCCTTGAGCGCGTTGTAAGCGGCTTTGCAGGTCTCGGCGTCAACCGTGAGAGTGATGTCGCCGCCCTTGCGGAAGGACTTCGGCAGATCGATGCCCCAGATGAAGTTGTAGCCCGAAAGGTCGGCTCTGTATCTGCTCAGTACAGCTGTGGAGATGCTCAGAGTATCGTCGCCGACAACGTGAAGCAGGGCTTTTCTTACATCCTCGTCCTTGTTGTATTTTCTTTTTCCGTCGACAGTCTTTGCAAGCACCTTGCCGTTTCTGTCGAGGATTTTGCCTGAGCGCATAAGTCCGCTTTCTCCCGCGATATGTCCGTTGTACGGCTTGTCAACCCAGTCGGAAGCCTGTGTAACGGTGCGGAACGTCAGCAGAATCAAACCTATTATAAAGGCGATTACGAACATATAGATGATCCATGTTCTGCCCAGTATTCTTTTCATTGGTTTTTACCTCCTTTTCCTTGGAAAAGGTTATTCGGATCTCTCCTGTTTGCCTGCCCGCAGAGAGTGAGTTCTCTCGTCGGCAGCCTTAATGAACGCCAGCAGTCCCCAGCAGGAAATGATGCTCGAGCCGCCCGCGCTTATGAAGGGGAAGGTTACGCCCGTGAGGGGGAGGATGTCGGTTGAACCGAAGATGTTAAGCGACATCTGTACCACAAGCATACCTGCCGCGCAACAGGAGGATATTGTGTAGAACGCGCTGCGGCTTCTTGTAGCTACAGAACGCGCGTAAATAAACAGCATTACGATGGTGAGCGAAAGTGTGACGGATATGATAAAGCCGAGCTCCTCGCTCATAAGTCCGAATACGAGGTCGGACTCGGACGCGCTGAGATACTTCAGACATCCGTTGCCTACGCCTACGCCGAACAGACCGCCCGACGCGATATAAGTCAGCGTACGCGACTGCTGATAGGCGAGGTCGTTCATATATCTGGGATCCCATACGTTGCCCCACGCCTGGAATCGGTCGAGGACGTAGGATTTAAACCTCAGCACCAGCGCTCCCGCGCCGATTGCGCCCGCAACAGCGAGGATAAGCGTTTTAAAATCTCCCGAGCGTGTGAAAGCGATAAGCAGGAAGGTGAGGAAGAAAATCAGCGCAGTGCCGAAATCTCCCATAAACGCCAGCGCTCCGACGCATATCGCGGAGAAGCCGATGAACTCGATTAAGTTCTGTTTAGTCATAAGGCGGTCAAGGGTAGACGCGCCGACAAAAATATAAGCGATTTTTACGAACTCGGACGGCTGGACGGTCACGGGACCGAGCTTGATCCAGTTAGCCGCGCCGTACTGAACCTTACCGAAAACGATGTTGACGGCGAGCAGTCCGATAGCGCCTATCATAATGATATGACGCCACTTTCCGATAATGTCGGGATTCTCGATAAACTTAACGATAAAGCAGAACAGCGCCATTCCGATCACAGCTCCGGCAAGCTGTACGTAAGCGGGCTGGAGAGTTGCTCCGGGGGTGATCTGCCGCGCCAGAAGCATTACGCCGATACCCGTCATAAACAGGCACAGGCTCTCGATTTCAAACGCGGATCTTTTTAAGGCGAGTGTAGAAACGGCGAAGAACGCCCACTCGACCGCGACGTAAACTCCGCAGAGAACGGCGGGATTGAGGTATGAGCCGTATTCCTCGGGAGCATCGCAGAAAATGGCTTCAACGCCCATAAACACGTGGAAAAGCGACACGAGAATCATTATCTTGTACGGCTGGATCGACGGCTTGTTCACAACCTTGGAGAAGAACCAGCTCGACTTCAGTTCCTCGTGGTACTCCTCGCCTCGTCTGAACGCAAAGTTAGTGTTGCCGATAGTGATTACGTCGTCAATGCGAACCTGAGCGCGGCGGGTGATCTGTCTGCCGTTGAGGTATGTGCCCGACTTCGAGCCCGTGTCGGTTATAAACCAACCCTCCTTGCGCCTCAGAAGCACGCAGTGGTTTCGCGAAACAGCGGGGTCGTCAACGGCGATATCACTGCCGCTGGCTCTGCCGATGGAGTTTTCCCAGAACAAAACAGGTATTTTCACGCCTGTGTTCGTATCCTGAAGAAGTACGAGCGGGCGCTCGGGACGCCTGCGGCGACGCATCGACGCAAAGCATTGGTATACAATTATAATGGCGTATATCGGCAGAAGCACTCTCAGCGCCACAACCGAAACATCCATGATAAGCGTCATCACAAACCGCCCTCCCTTGTACAATTATACATTGTACATTATATTGCATATGTGTCTAAAAGTCAAATGTAAATGTAAGAGAAGGAGAGGAACGCCCGTCCTCTCCTTCGTTATCAGTTGTTTTCAATTATCGAGGCGGAAAAGCTGCACACCAGCGTGTTTCTGAAAATCAAAGCGTTGTCGGCTATGTCGTCCTCGTTCTCGACCTTGCCGAGGTCTCCGCAGATGTAGCTGACGTAGTCGGGGTCTGCCTTTACTCTGTAGAGCGTGTCGCCCATTTTAAAGCCTTTGTTAAGGTTTTTCTTGATGTCGGATTCGCTGTATCTGATTTCCTCGTCCGCAGCCTTTTTAAAGCTCGTCATAAGCCTGCGGAAATTGGCGGTCTGCTCGTTGCTTTCGTCGCTCCATTTCACGGGAACGTCGTCGCCCTCTAATTTTTCCTTCAGAGCGGCAAGTCCCTCGTTTGAGATGTCGATGTTTGTCTGGATATACCTGAGCGTGAAGTTATCACTGCGGTTGCAGTACACCTCATTCATAAACACCGCCTGAGCATTTTCAAAGTCTTTCTCAATACCTTTCGCGAGCTTATCGATTTCCGCGAGTTTTTCGGCGTAGCCTTCGCACTGTTCTTTCAGCTTTTCAGGCAGGAGAGATGTGTTGTAATTTTTGCGGAAGCTCCTGAGAGCCGAGCAGAAATCATCCCTCGCGTCAATAATGTAGGACTTATTGATCTGAACGCAGGTGTTATTGTCGTAACGCCTGAGGAAAACGTCCCTTTTGTCAAGCACGCTTATGTACTCCCTGATTGCTTCCTCGTTTTCAGCGTCGAACGAGTCCAGCTCCTGACGCGCTTCGGTAAGGTGACCGTCCAGAATGCTGCTTACGACTCTGTCGGTCTTGCTTTCGACGGAGTTCGAGTTCATAAAGAGTATCGCGCCGACCGCGATTCCCGCCGCGAGCACAACGCCGGCGATTATCAGCCCGATAATGAGTCCGCGTCTGCTTTTAGGCGGCTCGTCATAGTATTCGTCGTAGTTGTCATAGTCAGGGTACAACTCTTCAGGCGCGGTTATGTCCGTCGGGTTGTACGGTACAGCCTGCGGCTCCGTTCGGATGTCGGGGTACGCCTTCGGGTAATTGTCGTCAAAATTGATTCTTACCGCGTTGTTATTCTGCTGTATGTTCTGAACAGCGTCTTTTTTGAGTTCGGCGATATTCGTTCCGCAATAAGCGCAGAAGCTCGCCGTTTCTTTGATTTTTTTACCGCATACGGGACAAAACATTTAACACCCCTCCTTTGTGAGCAGATTATATTTTAAAGTGTTTTCCAAGTCAATTTGTTTGGAATAATTGGGAATTATTATGTAATTATCTGATTAGAAGCGCCCACACCGTTATCAACGCCGCCGCAATAAGTATCGCGATGCCGTAGGCGATAAGCCTGCGCCGCAGCTCTCTTTTTACTCTTTTTTCGGCGGATTTCCCTATTACATTATATATGTCCTCGCGCGACACACATCTGCCGACCTGCTCGGGCGGCATCGAGTGACGCGAAATAATCACGCTTGCGCTTTGTCCGCACTGCGGGCATATCTTTGCTCCGTCGGGCAGCTGTGCGCGGCATTTTCTGCATATCATACGGCTCACACCTTTCACCGCAATATTATAGCCGAATCAACTCTCGTATGTCAATATTGTGATTGACTTTACTGTGTCGCTTTTATATAATAATGAAAAGAGAAGAGGAGGAGTAATTATGTATTGTAATGTGTGCGGAAACGAAATACAGCCCGGGGAGACATTCTGCCCGACCTGCGGCGAGGAAGTCAGCTTTTCCGAACAAACTCCCGACTATTCATACGAGCCCCGAACCGTAGGTTACGGCTCGGACTTTAACAAGTACAACGGCGTTCAGGATTTCTCGGATAATATCGAGGAGCCAAGCTTTGGCGAGGCAAGCCGATACACGGGTTCTTCGCCTTCGGGCAAGCTGCCTCTTGTGCTTGCTTTGATTGCGCTTGCGGCGATTATTGTCACAATTATTATGTTTATAAAATGATGCAGCTCGCGTGTATATTTTAGTTGTTGTTTAATTTGTATATTTTTTACAATTGAAATTGTTAAAAGCTCCGATGGGGCTTTTTTCTTTTGTTGAATCAAACAAAAAATTCTAACACTTTTGTGTATTATTACTAACGCCCAAAAATATTGCACAAAAATGGATTTGATTAGAAAAATATGCACAAAGATTATTGACTTTTTGCCTGTTTTTATTGTAAAATGGTATAGAAATTAGTTGTGCATTTGCGCCTAAAAGTCTGTGAAGGAGGGGGATAATGTGTCTTTTAAAGCTTATATAAAGAAGAACAAGAAGAAACTCCGAAAGAGAAGGCATTTAATTGTTTTTCTCAGCGTTCTTGCGATACTCGGAATGTCCACGGCTACTTTTGCGTGGTTTACTGTTAATACATTTGCGGGTATAGATAACTTTGAACTCAAGATCTCTATGGGAGAAGACCTCCGTGTTTCGATGGAAAATCACGGTTCCGACATAAAACAGTATGTCAAGATTATTACTAATCCTATGATTGACTCGTATTTGCGCAAGGACGGCACTAAGCTTGATGACATCACGCTGAATCCCGTTACTACCAATAACGGTTCGACCTTTACATTCAAGAACGGCTCCGCATCTAAGAAAAACGGTGATTATCTGGAGTTTGAGTGCTATTTTATCGCAACAAGAGAGATGTGGGTTCATCTTTCCACAGAGGCATTTGAGGATAACGGAAGAAGAGTTACGGGTACAAGAGTTACGACCGCTTCACCCGATCCCCAATCCGATGTTGTAAAGGCGATGCGTATGGACTTCCAGACTGCGTCCGACCTCGCGACATATGAGCCGAACAAGGGCACTCCCGTTACAAGACTGACAACCTTCGATTTGCCTTCAGGCACAATGAATTACAGCAACTCGAACCGTCTGTTCCATCTCGATAAGCTTACCCCGACCAAGACCACAATCCGTCTCTGGCTCGAGGGAGAAGACCCCGAGTGTGACAATGATATTCAGGGTGCAGACCTCAAAATCCAGCTTGCCTTTGTAGGCTGTGATGAAAATGGTACACCAATAGCTTAAGACTAACTCAAAGGAGTGATTCCTATGGCATTACGAAAAAAGAATAAAGCAGTCGAACCCGTAACTCCTGAGGAAGTCGCTAAGCTGGGTGAAAAACACGAACAAGATGCTGCGCGAGACCGTAAGTCAAGCGTATACGAGCATTTCCACTCACAGGAAACAGCCGAAGCAATCGAAAAACAGCGCAAGCGCAAGCGTCTTTACGCCTTTATCGTTGCGGCGCTCGCTTCTATACTGTTGATAATATACATAATCTCGATGCTTTGGACACAGACCGGTGATCTCACGATCTCGATAGGTGACCTCGGAAACGACGGCAAGACTTTGATGCTCTGTGAGAATACGGAATTCGATCCCGCTCAGGTTACCCTTGACGGTGGCGTTGTTAAGGAAGTTACCAACATAACCAAAAGCTGGCTCCCTAAGGACATCGACAACGAGGCTGACGGCGTTCATCCGATAAAGACAGACCTCGGCAAGAACTACCTTGCCTACACCTTCTACCTCAGGAATACGGGCGATCAGGATCTCAACTACGAAACCGTTATGAATGTTACAGGTCAGGCGAAAAGTGCCGACGAAGCTGTGCGCTTTATGGTTTACCGCAACGGAAAGCCTTCCGTGTATGCCAAGGGACAGTACAACGACCGCACAAAGGCAGAGACCGACGCCACAAAATGGGTAGACGATACCACGATCATGAGAGACCCGAAAGAGGCTCTCAAGGCAGGCGGTACGGATAAGTTCACCGTAGTGGTCTGGTGCGAGGGTAACGACAACGAATGTGTCGACGCGATCCGCGGCGGTCACGTAAGAGCGCATATGGTTTTCAATGTTGTTGATGACGAGACTCAAGTTGAAAGTTGAAAGTTCATAGGCATTATGAGCAGCATTATTGAGAAATAGACTTTTAGATTCAGCGAAAGAATTATCAAGCTCCATAAGTATTTAAAAAAAGAAAAACAGGAATACATGATTTCAAATCAGATTTACCGCTCGGGTACGAGTATAGGAGCAAACGTAATTGAAGCTGAGGACGGCGAAAGCCGCGCTGACTTTCGACATAAAATGAGTATAGCGCTAAAGGAATGTTCCGAAACAATTTACTGGCTAAGATTATTACGGTCGGGCGAGTACATAAGCGAGTTTCAGTTTCGTTCCATTTATGGCGATGCAAACGAGATCAAAGCAATTTTGATTTCTATTATCAGATTAACAGGAAATAAACCTTAGTTGAATGTTAAACAAAAGGCTGAGTTGTAATTAGCTTTCAACTCTCAACTTTCAATTTTCAACTTAGGGCAGAAATAAGGTCTTTACGTCTCGATTCTGAAATTGCTGAGTCAGGAAAGAGACAACGAGATATACAATGTAAAATCGCCCTGTCGTGTTTTGGGGCAAATAAAAATTTTAAGGAGGATTCTCTATGAAAAACACAAAATCAAGAAAGAAGATGTTAATATCTTCAGTCGCTATGCTTCTTGTAGCTCTCGTAGCTCTCGGTTCCGCAACCTATGCATGGTTCACAGTTTCCAAGACAGTTACAGCTGAAAATATCAATGTTAAGGCTGTTGCTACTGCAGGTCTTGAGATTTCTAAGGATGATGGAAACGACTATGATACAGTTGTTAGCTTCTCAGGCACACAACAGTCATTAAAGCCTGTTTCCTATGTTCCCGGCGGCAGCGGATACATTCCTGATGAAAACGTAAGTGAGGCTAAGGGTGCTGACGCCTCTTACACAGGAACATATAAGGTTCCTGCTGCTGATTCTACTCCTGCAATTCCTGCTGCTGTTTCAGCTGACACAGGTTATGCGGAGACAAGCAACGCTTACTTTGCAACATATCGTGTTTACATCCGTTCTGCAGAAGAAGCAGGCAAGCGTGTTGCTCATCAAGTAAGTGCTACTGTAAAGGCAACGAGTGGCAGTGCTGTTCCGTTTGTACGTGCCGCTCTTATTCAGGGCGATGCAGTTTCTGCTCAGGATCTTAAGGCAGTTTACGGTACAAAAGCAGGCGCAGAGACAGTTTGTGCTGGTACAGCCAATACGAAGACCGGTTCTGTTACAGTTAAGGCTTGGAATGCCGGCACAGATGTAGCCGATACAGCTGCTGTTGCTAATGCTACTGCTACCGATGCAGGTCAGGCTTACACACTCGTAGTATGGTTCGAGGGTACAGATCCTCAGTGTACTGATGATCTCAAGAACGAGTCTGCTAACCTCACAATCGAGTTCACAGCTAAAGACATGTAATCCGAACGGATTATATAATTTTACCTAATTAATCTGACTGATTAATAATTAATCAAATCAGCCCCGGGCCGTCAGCTCGGTCCGGGGCACTCAGCAAATTAAAGAAGAACGAAATGGGGACTCCGCTAAATGAAGAAAAAAGTAACAAAGGTACTCAATATTGTCGTTGATATTATTGTTGTACTCATATTGATATCATCGGTATTTATTCTGGCGATTTCGCTGACTGCCGGTGGTGACGGTGTCCCGAACGTTTTCGGAAAAGCATACTTCAACGTCCTGTCGGAATCAATGGAACCTACCTTCAACAAAAACGATATGATTATCTGTGATATTGTTGAGGATCATTTCGCCGAGTACAAGGTGGGCGATATTGTCACCTTCAAGCAGGATATCGACGGTTTGTCTCAGATGAATACTCACCGTATCATCGACATCGTCAATTCCGACGGCAAGCCCTTTAACGACAAAAAAGACAAAACAAAGTTCTATCGCACAAAGGGTGACCACAATTCTGTTGCCGACGCCGAACTGAAGGATTCGACGGACATCCTTGCCGTCTACACAGGCAGCAAGATCCCGTTTGTAGGTTATCTGAGAACTCAGGAAGGCTTCTTCTTCTTCATCCTGCTTCCGATGATCATCTTCTTCCTCTATGAGGGCGTAAGAGTCATCATCAACATCGTAGCATACAACAAGGAGAAGGCTCTCCTCGCGGCGCAGGAGGTCATCAATTCCTCCGATCTTACCGAGGAGCAAAAGAAGAAGGCTATCGAGGAGTACCTTGCGGCACAGAGCAACAGGGGAAGTCCCGACGAAGAAGCGGAACCTCAGGACGACAGCGAAGCTTCACCCGAGCCCGAAAAAGCTGAGGATGAACCTCAAAATTAATTAGCGCGTCTGCGCTATGTAACGCAGGCGCGGCGGTAAGTCAGCAGTACCGCCCGTCGCAGTTGCAAAAGATCAATTGACAATTGACAATTGACAATTATTTTCAGAGAAAATGCACAAATACAGCGGTAACGTTATTATTACAAAAAGTGTGGAGTTTGCCGTCAGAATTGCTAAGTTGTACAGATATCTGACCGAGCAAAAGCACGAATATGTTATGTCCAAGCAACTGCTGAGAGCAGGCACAAGTATAGGCGCGAACGCTTTTGAAGCGGTTGACGGACAAAGTAAAGCGGACTTCATTTCCAAAATGAATATTGCTTTGAAGGAGGCAAACGAGACAATGTATTGGCTCACGGTTCATCACAGAGCAGATATTCTTTCGGACAGTGAATTCGAATCAATAAATAAAGACGCGGTTGAGATCAAAAAGATTTTAACCAGTATAGTAAAAAATTCAAAAGAAACCAATAATTTTTAGCTTGAACAATTATAATTGACGGAGTTTATCTGCGGGACTGAAGGCTCGGACAGAATGAATTGTCAATTATCAATTGTCAATTAAAAATTTTTTCGGCTATGAACTCCGAGGTAAGCGCTTAGGCGTATTAATGTTAAGGAGTTTATCAAAAAAAGATATGGTCAGGATATTTTCAGCCGAAGTAAATTTTTTTAAGGAGATAATCCTATGGATACAGTATTTAAGTTCCTTTTCCAGTTCCTGGGCCAGTTCTTCGGCTCTCTGTGGAACGGATTTGTAGGTATGCTCGGTGCCTTTAATATTCCCGAGTATGTTAAGCTGATAAGCCGCTACACAACCGAACTCGGCGGTCTCGGATGGGTAGTTGCGATTATCGCTATTATTTTATTAGTTGCGCTTTTAGGTTTTATAGTATTTTTGATAGTTGTTTCCTTAAAGAAATTTTTCAAAAACAAGAGAGCCCGCAAGGACGCAGGTTCGCTTGTTCAGGAGGTTCAGGCTCTCAACCGCGAGGTTATGAGACTCAACCTCGAGAAGGACAAGATCCTCTCCATGAAGGTTTCCCAGATCGGTCTCAACCCCAACGAGATCTCCGAGCTCACAGGCGAAGAGCTTGAGACTCTCAACGGCGGCACAGAGGCTGACGGCGACAGCGGCGAGGTCCGCTTCCTCAAGCTCACACAGCTTGACGAAGAGTGGGCAGATTATCAGCCGCCTGAGTATGATAACGAGATCACACTCCCCGAGTTCTGCGACAGATTCCGCCTGTTTGCCTGCTCGCGTCTCGGTCTTTACTACGATATAGCCATGATCCGCCGTTTCGTTGCGGCGTTCGCTTCAACAAGACTCATAGTCCTCCAGGGTATTTCCGGTACAGGTAAAACTTCACTTGCTTACGCCTTCGGAAAGTACGTCAGCAACCCCTCCGTAATCACTCCCGTACAGCCTTCGTGGCGTGACCGCTCCGAGCTGTTCGGATACTTCAACGAATTTACAAAGAAATACAACGAAACAGAGCTTCTTCGTGCTATGTACGAAGCTAACTATAACGAGAACATTTACCTGGTAATCCTCGATGAGATGAACATCGCGCGTGTTGAGTACTA
>JAHLBL010000249.1 GCA_020625635.1 bacterium | reverse complement strand
ATGTCAGCAAGGATTTCGGCGACGGAATCCGCAGGGGCGCTAAGCCCGTTAAGATACGTGCGCGTATGGTTGAGATCATCGACGGGCAGGAATGCGACAGACCTGATCTGAACAGGAACATCACGATCACGGGACAGAATATGAATATCCACGGCGCGGTTATCACAGGCAGATATCTGGAGGTCGGAGTAAGCGTTGACGCGGCGTGTCAGGCTGACGAGGCGATCATAACCTTCCTCTACAACGGCAAGGGCGGTACATTCCGCAACAATATCGTGTTCAAGGTTGTCGGCGATCCGTATTATCAGTTTGCCGTGTTGAGCTCTAAGGATAAATCCGAGGGCTACTCCGAGGGACCTTATCCCGCGGCGATTTTCGGCGACCGCTTTACCTATAAGATGAAGTTCACCATCGCCGAGACGACGGGTTATCCGACGGAAATAAAGGTCAAATCTCTCACGCCCGAGCTCGAGGGGAAAGTCGTCAGGGACGAAAGCGTTGAGTACGGATACATTCTTACGGTTGTTAATAAGTCCCGCGCTCTCGCCAAGCCAAAGGTATTTGTCGATGAGGATAAGCGCGACGTTGAGATAATCTCCGTCTTTGAGGACGGCACAAGGCTCGCTGACAAGGCGGGACTGTCGCTCTATCCAGAGGGACTGTCCGTCACCGCAAAGACAAAGGAGGACAGGCTGGAGGTTCAGTCCTATGAGCAGGAGTACTCCGCGGAGAGAGCTCCGAGGTTTGAGCCGAAGGAGTTTGACATCAACTTCATTGTAAAGGGCGAGACTAAGTCCGAGTTCATTATGCCCGATAAGGCTGATGTTCAGTTCAAAAAGATTCGCGGGCTGGGGCACTGCGAGAATCGTAGAAAAGGAAACGGAGAAAAAGCAGGCGTCTACCTCGTCCGACTTTAGAATGGAGGGCGGATTCATACACTTTACGTTCTCGCTCAGCGTAAGCGGCGAAAGCTTTACCTGTGACCTGAACCTCACAAAGGCGCTGGCTCTGGCGACGAGCGGCCTTTTCGGAGCGCTGTATAATATGCTCTTCTCAAATGTTCCGACAGCAGAGGTAAAGATCGAGACCCCGAAGGATCCTTCCTTACCCGAGAAGTACAGAATATAATAATTAATCATGAAAAAGGGGGAGGCTCAAAACAAATGAGCCTCCCCCTGAAAACGCTGTATCACTATTGAATTGCATTGTTAAATACGCGGCTGCTCTTCCGGTTCTGAGCAAGCCTCTTTAACATTTATGAAGCGCCAGCTTTTCTATCGCGTACGCCACGCCGCTTTCCTCACAGGTTTTTGTGATGAAGTCGGCGGCTTTTTTTATTTCGTCGGAGGCGTTGCCCATGGCTACGGCAAGTCCCGCGTGCTCGAGCATACTCAGGTCGTTTCCGCTGTCGCCGATAGCCATAACCTCGCCGCGCTTTATTCCGAGACTTTCGGCGAGCTCGATCAGCGAGCTTCCCTTGGAGCACATTCCGCCGATTTCAACATCGTCTGAAGCCGAGCAGGTATAGAATATCTCCGCGACTTTGTCTATTTCGGCGCGTATCCGCTCTCGTTCGGCGTTTGTAGCGGCGGTGACATAGATGTTGTCGATCGAGCTGACTGTTCCTATGAACTCTGTCTGGCTGTCCACAGCCCTGCGCGTGATCTGAATATAGCGGTGCAGGGGAGTGCCCTCCCATTTCCGAAGCTCACGCTGATAGTCCGCGCGGCTGAGATAGCCGTAGCCGCCGTTGAAAACAGAGTAATAGCAGTCGAAGTCATTCAGCAGCGAGCAGATCTCCAGCGCCTTTTCGGGTGAGATCGTGTGTGCGATAACGGTGTCGCCGCTGAGCCTGTCGATTACGGCGGCGCCGTTGGTGTTTATTGTATAGCGGCAGCCGATAGCGTCAATGTGCTCGGCGTAGATCCCCGACGCGGGACGTCCCGTAACGGGTACGATCTCAATTCCGCGCGCTCTGCATTCGCGGAACACCCTGACGTTCTCGCCGCTTATTCTTTTTTGTGAGTCCAGCGCCGTTCCGTCAAGGTCGACGCCTATAAGCCTGATTTCTGACATTTTTTCCTCGCTTGTTGTGGTTTGTTATAATATATCACGAAACAGCGCGATTGTCCAGAACGCAGAGTGATTTGAATTATTGCTCTTTTCCATCATATTCCCGACAATAGCCGCTTTGCCTCGGAGCATTGATTCGGCGGTGAGGCAGGTGTAAGAGAAAAACACTTTTGAAAGCCTATACACCGTAAATAATTAATTTTATTTTTTTATAGCTTTGCAAAAGTTTTAGGTGAAAAATGCCTATTTACTTAC
>JAHLBL010000248.1 GCA_020625635.1 bacterium | reverse complement strand
CAGCTCTCATTGATCAGCGGTCTGACGATCGGTCTGCCGTCGTTTGTTCTTGCGCTTCAGCCCAATCATAATATAATCAAGGGCAAATTTATGAAGAATGTTATTCTGAGGGCGTGGCCTGCTTCTTTGGTTACAATTATAAATATTATAGTATTATTGATTTTCTATCATAATTACAGTTACGCCGAGTATTCTACCGTAGCTGTAATGCTTACCTCGCTTGTCGGGCTGATGATGGTAATCAGGCTTTCGATTCCGATCAACCCATTAAGAGGCGCGCTGATTGCAGTTGTAGCCACGGGCTTGGCTTTGGGAATATTCGTTTTCGGCTGGCTGTTTGATTTCGTCATACTGTCGGGATTTTCGTTGACTCTATTTATTGTTCTCGCGTGCGTATCCGTGGTGCTTTACAATATCCTATATACGATAAGCGACAAAAAACTTATTAAATAATCAGGTGATAAAAGTGGTGTTTAATCTTAAATCGCGCGAATCATTGATAAGCGATATTGACAATAAAACATTTCAGGACGGTATGAGGCTTTCGGGAGACGTAAAAGGAGAGAAGGTTTCACTGTATCTCGAGGACAGTCACGGTAAGCACTCTCAGTTTGCTTGTCAGACCTTTTACGGAAAGCTTTCGGGAAATACTCTTACAGGTAGTTTCAGAATCAGCAATTTTGCGCTTGTTATGCTGATTATTCTTACAGTGCTTGCTGTTGAGAATGTAGTGACCTCGTTTATCTTTAGCGGAATCAGCGGAGTTACACTTTCCGTTACAATCATTATTGTTGAGATAATATATCTGTTCGCGCTGAACAAACTTTCCTTTGAACAGAATCAGATAATCAAAGAATACCTTGAGAGTATTTAGGTGGTGATTGATTTGAATATTACTCTGCCGTCGGATGTGAAATTCATTCTTGATACGCTTGAAAATTACGGCTATGAGGCATATGTTGTCGGCGGTTGTGTCAGAGACAGCATTCTTGGTATTGAGCCTAACGACTGGGATATAACCACGTCCGCTCATACCGAGGAGATAAAGAGCTGCTTCGAGGGATATCATCTGATTACAATAGGAGAACAGCACGGCACAATCGGAATCGTGCTTGATGGTATTACATATGAGGTGACGACATACCGTATTGACGGTAAATACGACGATAACCGACATCCCGAATCGGTTGAGTTTACGGACGACGTCAATCAGGACTTGGCGCGCAGAGATTTTACCGTAAACGCTATGGCTTATAACGAAAGCGACGGTATTGTTGACCCGTACGGCGGAGAGCGTGACTTACAATATATGGCGCTGAGGTGTGTCGGAAATCCCGATATTCGCTTTAACGAGGACGCTCTGCGCATACTCCGCGCTCTTCGTTTTGCTTCCGTGTATAACTTCAGTATTGAAGCCAATACCTCTGTATCCTTATTAAAAAACAGAAGTCTTCTCAATAATATTTCGGTCGAACGGATCGCCGCGGAGTTCAGAAAGCTGCTTTGCGGGAAAAACGTCAGCTTTATCCTGAGACGATATAAGGATATCTTTGCGGTTTTCATTCCCGAAATCGTGGCTACATTTACATGCGGTCAGAACACGCCTCATCATAACAAAACCGTGTGGCGTCACACAACGTCAGCGGTCGCGAATATTGAAGCGGACGAGCTTCTGAGAACAGTGATGTTCTTTCACGACATCGGTAAACCTATGGCTTTGAATACCGATTCTGAGGGCAGGGACCATTTCAAGGGACATAATCATTTCAGTGCGATTCTTGCGCGAAACATTCTCGGACGCTTGAAATACCCAACGAGATTCACTGATGACGCCGTAACTCTTATCGAGTACCATGACGAGCGATTCTCTGATAATAAAAAGCAGATCAAACATATATTAAAGTCAATTGGAGTAGAGAATTTTGAGAGACTGATGAAGATTCAGTTAGCGGATATTTCGGCTCAGTCAAATTATAAGCGAGAAATCAAGCTCAGGAACCATGAACTCGCAGTAAAAACATTTAATGAAATTATTTCAAATAATGAATGCTTCACCTTAAAGGATCTTGCAATAAACGGCTCGGATCTTATTCATCTCGGTATAACTCACGGACAGATGATAGGTAAGACGCTTAATCACCTGCTTGATTCAGTAATTGACGAAACGGTTGAAAACAATAACACCGCGCTTAAATCAGCGGCGCTGGAATACTGTAAGCAAGAATCCTCACGTGATTAGCTCGTCAGCATTTTTAATTATGTTTCTACAAAAAAAGAAGTCCGTTTCAGGCAATATCATTTAGTTAAGAAACAAGACACTCACGAAAGTGGGTGCCTTGTTTTTTTTGAAACAATTTTAAGAAAT
>JAHLBL010000247.1 GCA_020625635.1 bacterium | reverse complement strand
TATTTGTTACCCCAACTTTTATTATAGAGCCTTCGTTTTTCAAACGCTTTTTCCACAAAACCTCGGACAAAATCTCATAAAAAGTAAAAAGGTATAAAGCACACAGTTTTTACATCAAATATTTGTAAAAAACGTGTATTTATTTTTAGTGAGAAATTTGATACAATGTTTATAACTGAAGTTTTGAAAGGATGGTAATTTTATGAAAAAAATTATTGCTGTATTGCTTTGTTTAGCAATGACAGTATCGGCGTTCTCCTTCGGAGTTATCGCGAACGCCGCTTCTGACGATGTTGCTGCCGCAGGCGCGGACGCTGAGGTTTCCTCCAGCTCAGCCACATTGAAGAGCGCTTCCGATTTCTCATGGGACAACGCTACCGTTTACTTCCTGCTCACCGACCGTTTCTGCAACGGCAACACCTCCAACGACCACGCTTACAAGCGCAGTCTCAACCAGCAGGGACAGGTTGTAAACGGCAACTCCAACGCCGGCGCGTTCCACGGCGGTGACTTTGCGGGTATTACAAAGAAAATCAACGAAGGCTATTTCGACGATTTAGGCGTAACCGCTCTCTGGATCTCCGCTCCCTACGAGCAGGCTCACGGCTACTGCATCGCGGGAAGCAGCAAGAGTAATTCCTTCCCTCACTACTCCTATCACGGCTACTACGCTCTTGACTTCTCCCAGCCCGACGCCGCTTTCGGTACCGAGGCTGAGTTCAAGACAATGGTAGAAACAGCTCATAAGCACAATATCCGTATCGTGCTCGACGTTGTTATGAACCACGTCGGCTACAATACGATCCAGGATATGTACGAGTACGGATTCGGTACTCTTAAGGGCGACTGGAAAGACAAGTACTACAACGCCAGACTCACAAGCTCCGACTATCACAACTACATCGATTATCAGTCCTCCGCCTCCGACTGGGCAAAATGGTGGGGCACTGACTGGATCAGAGCAGGTCTCGCGGGCTACACAGAGGGCTCGGGCGAAAAAGAAGGCTCGCTTTCCTACCTCCCCGACGTAAGAACAGAGAGCTCAAAGACAGTCGACATCCCCGCGATCCTCAAGACAAAATGGTCAAAGGAAGGCACACTCAGCAAAAAGCAGAGCGAGCTCAACTCCTATTTCAGCACAGGCAAGTCCAAGACAGTAAGAAACTATCTCGTATTCTGGCTCTCACAGTGGGTTGAAAAGTACGGCGTAGACGGCTTCCGCTGCGATACAGCCAAGCACGTAGAGCTCGAGAGCTGGAAGGCTCTTAAAGACCAGTGCGTAAAATCACTCAAGACATGGCGTTCAAAGAACCCCAACGCTCCCGGCGCTGACTGGGATGAGGATTTCTGGATGACAGGCGAGTGCTTCACTCACTACCTCAACTACGACAGCTATTACACAGCAGGCGGATTCGACTCCATGATCAACTTCTCGTTCAACGACGACTCCAAGTCGTTCAACGCGAGCGGACGCGGTGTTCCCGCTGCCAACTCCATCAACGCTACATACGCTGATTACGCTAACAAGCTCAACACCAACGACAAGTTCAACGTACTCTCCTACATCTCCTCGCACGATACCACACTCTGCCGTAACAATATGATTTATCAGGGTTCGGCGTTCCAGCTTCTCCCCGGCGCTATCCAGATTTTCTACGGCGACGAAACAAACCGTCCTCTTATCAACGCTCTCGAGGACCACAACCTCAGAAGCGATATGAACTGGAGCAGTCTCGACAAGAACCTTCTCGCTCACTGGCAGAAGGTCGGTAAGTTCCGTTCCAACCACGTTGCGGTAGGCGCGGGCGCGCACGCTAACCTCACCACCACCTCGGGCGCGGCGTTCTCCAGAACCTACAACAAGAACGGCGTTACAGACTCTGTAGCCGCATGTATCGGTGCAAGCAACAACACCAACGTAACAATCACAGTCGGCAAGACCTTCGCCGAGGGCGCTACCGTACGCAACGCGTACGACGGCAAGACCGCTACCGTAAGCGGCGGCAAGGTAACCTTTAACAGCGGCGCAAACGGCACAATCCTCATCGAGCTCGACAACTCAGTCAAGCCAACAGAGGCACCGACGACCGAAAAGCCCACCGAGAAGCCGACAGAGGCTCCTGTAACAGGTCTGTTCGGCGACGCTGACTGCGACGGCAAAATCAGCGTAAAGGACGCTACAGCTATCCAGAAGCACGTTGCTTCAATCGGCGAGCTCACCGCTAAGGGCAAGAAGTTCGCGGACGTTGACGGCTCAGGCACAGTCAACATCAAGGACGCCACATACATCCAGAAGCACCTCGCCTCACTCGAGGGCACAGCCAAGGTTGGACAGGCGTACAAATAATCAGATAGTACGACGGGGCTGTCGCGCTAAGCCCCAATAAAAAAACAAGACCGGG
>JAHLBL010000246.1 GCA_020625635.1 bacterium | reverse complement strand
CCCTAAAGAGTAACTGATTTTTTAGGTGCTGACAATGGCTTTTTTTTGAGCCCCTCCTATGTACTTTTCGGGGCCCTTTTATGCACTTTTATTTTACCGTAAACACTTGAATATGTTTTTCCAAATCTTCTTCCGATTCTATTTCTATATTTTTATCTTTGATATATTTATCAAACTCTTTTAGCATTTGCTCCCTATCCATATCTATATCCTCCTGTGTTTTATATTTTTATAATAACTCAACACGAGAGCAAATACAAGGTTTTTTATTCATTTAAAGCGGTTTCTTCCTCAAAAACATATAGATACAAATCCTCAAGTGTCGGAGCTGCGCGGGTGAGATCTGTTTTTGATGGTGGATTGTCGGTGATGATATTCATAAGCGTGCTCTTGCCTGCCCCGTTCGGACCGAGCAATCCGTAAACGCCCGGGGTAAGCGTTACCGAAAACCATCAAGCGCCCTGACCTCGCCTTTTTTATAGGATTTAGTGATATTTTCAACCATATTTGCGAGCAGTATTTCTCCGGTGAGGACGACAACACCAGCGACTACATCGCGGAAGCACTGATGAAATCTGTTATACACAGCTCGCTGATTGCCGTTGAGAATCCCGAGGACTACGAGGCTCGCTCCAATATAATGTGGACGGCGACATGGGCTCTAAACACGCTTATCTCACGCGGAAAAAGCACCGACTGGATGGTGCATATGATAGGTCAGTCCGTCGGAGCGTACACAGACGCGACTCACGGTATGACCTTAGCGGTGGTTTCTCTGCCGTATTACAGAATGATTATGCCGTACGGACTCAAAAAATTCAAGCGTTTTGCCGAGGAAGTATGGGGCATAAGCTCAGAGGGCAAAATCTCCGAGTTGGTCTCTGCCTGCTGTTTGTGTTATTTTTCCGACATATTTATTTCTCCGGGTTATGAAATCAATTTGCTTTTTTCTGACGCATTGTCACCATATACATAATGCACCTATTCTGACACAATGTCAACAACAAAAACATTCATATACGAATTGCAAAAACCGACGCCCAAAAGAGGCGCCGGCCTTTTTATAAAACTAATCTACAAGCTCTCCTATCGGATACGGTACGCTGTATCCGGCAAGATACATTTGTATAAGCGTTGCGTCACGTATAGTAACCTCGCCATCCGCGTTTATATCGGCATAAGTTTTTGAACGATATTGAGGAAGCTCGTTCAAGCCTACCTTGTATTTTTGAATTAAGGTTACGTCAAGGATATTAACATTACCGTCGATATTAACATCGCCCAAGTAGACGTTTCTGATATAATCATATTTTATATCATGACCCTCGGCGTATTCACGGACATAGGAGCTGTTGCTGTAAATAACAACATTGTCAGATTTTGAAAAAGCGTCGTCGGCAATTAACGATACGCTGTCGGGAATTTCAATATCATTAAGCGAAGCGCAATCGGCAAAGCTTCTTGCGCTGATAGACTTAACATTCCCGGGAATAACTATCTTTGAAAGCTTGCCGCACTTAAAAAAGCACTGGGATGGTATATTCTCGATACCACTGCCCGGGTCTACCGTTTTCAGATTTGAACAGCCTTGAAATACTCCGAAGCCCAGCTCGGTAACATTAGACGGAATAACGACGCTTTCGAGCTTAGTGCATCCGTTAAAGGCATTAGCACCGATTCTTTTCAGCTTATCAGCTTTTTTGAAGGATACGGATGTAATAACCTCGTTGCCGAAGAAGGCATAATCATCAATATATACGACGTCATACCCCATTAGCTTTTGAGGAATAACCACATCAGCGGTACGGTTATCGTAGCTGTGAATAGTTGCTTCGTTATCTGAATTAATGTCAAAAGCAAAGCCGTTCAACACAATGTAATTCTCAGCGGCAAAGGCAGAAGCTGCAAGTATACAAATTGTGAGTAACGCAAGAGTAATTGATAAAATTGGTTTTAAAAATTTCATAGTATTCCCCGCTACCAAACTATATCGTCACCGGGATCCGGAGGATTATCGCCCCAGTCGTCGCTGCCGTCATCAATATGGCTGTTAAAGTTCTCGGGGCTACTCATTATTACATCATGCAAAGCTACTTCAAAAAAAGCAAACTCCGGACTTAGGTATTCTTTTTTGTCCATTGGTAACCCCTCGCTTTCTGTAATAGATTTCCATGCCGCTCCGCGCCTTGTCGAAGCGGCAGGATTGTTTTAGCTTTTTGTAACAATACCGTTATCTATAGCCAGCACCTTGTCAGCCTCAGCCGCGAGACAAATGTACTCCGAGTTACTCAGCGTAACCTCGCCGTCCTTAATAAGATAAGCGGTAGCTTTGAGCAAATAACGCGCGTTAATGTATGTCTTTTCCTCGTTAACGTATTTAAAAGTATTGCGGTAGCTTTTGCCGTACTG
>JAHLBL010000245.1 GCA_020625635.1 bacterium | reverse complement strand
CCCGCTGTTGAGCAGTGAGCGCGGTGAGCGGAGCCGAAAGCATCCATAACGAATACCTCAGCGAGAGAAGCGAGCTCGCCTGAGAAGGGCTCGAGGTTCTTTGTCTCTTCCTTGCGGAAGCGTGTATTCTGGAGAAGAACAACGTCGCCGTCCTTCATAGCGGCTACGGCAGCCTTTGCCTTCTCGCCTACAACCTCGTCGTCGTCAGCGAAAACTACGTCCTGACCGAGAAGCTCAGCAAGTCTTACTGCTACGGGAGCGAGTGAGAACTTCTCCTCGGGACCGTTCTTCGGCTTACCGAGATGTGAGCAGAGGATAACCTTTCCGCCGTCAGCGATAAGCTTCTTGATTGTGGGTAAAGCGGCAGTGATTCTGTTGTCGTTGGTGATAACGCCGTCCTTGAGAGGAACGTTGAAGTCAACTCTGACGAGAACCTTCTTTCCCTTTACGTTGATGTCGTCGACAGTAACTTTGTTTAGTTTCATTGGTATTAGTCCTTTCATTATAAAGTTTAACCACAAATAGTCATAGTAATTATATAACAATTTGTGAGTTTTATCAATAAGAAAAGCGTAATTTCCGTGAAAATATTTGTAAAAACGGATATTTTTACCTGATTTTTTAAAAGAAAGTCATAAAAACGGCTTCTGAAATGTTACAGTATATAGAGGTCACATAAAATCGCACCCGAATACGAATAAAAATATTGATTATAAATAAAAAATATGATATGATGAATTGGATATTGTGCCTTAATCGGCAAATTTTTTACAGGATGTGAAATAATGAAAAACGACAGGCTTCAAAAGAGAGACTCGGCGCTCGATATTATCCGTATTGTCGCCGTATTCTCGGTATGCTCGGTTCACTTTTTCTTGAACAACGGCTTTTACAGCGAGACTGTAACCGAAGGTCCGATGATGTTCTTCACAATACTTGTGAGGGTTCTCACCACGGTTTGCGTTCCGTTGTTTATGATTCTGACGGGCTACCTTATGTCAAAAAAGGAGCTTTCAAAAGGCTACTACAAGGGAATCAGGAAAACGCTGATCGTCTATGTGCTCGCCACAATAGCCTGTATGGTAGTGAAAACCTTTACCATAGGCGGAATTGAGGGCACCGAATTCACCTTAAAGGACCTCATTCTCGGCACGCTTAATTACAGCGGAGCTACATATTCCTGGTACATCGAGATGTACATAGGACTTTTCCTTATCGCTCCCTTCCTTAACGTCGCCTACAACGGGCTGAAGACGCAAAAGAAAAAGCAGCTGCTCGTGTTTACGATTTTCGCGCTCGCCGTGCTGCCTTCCCTGCTCAACAACTTCAACTTCAACACGCTCGAATGGTGGCTTGAGCCGAGATACACGGACGAAACCACAAAAATCCTGCCTTCGTTCTGGAGCGGTCTTTATCCGATAGCCTACTACTTCGCGGGAGCGTATTTCCGCGAGTACGGAATGAAAATCAAGACCGTTACCCTGCTTCTGACCTTCGGTCTCGCGTGGTTCCTCTTTACGGCGCTCAACTATACAATGTTTATCGGACGCAACTTCCGCTACGGACCGTTCCTCAACTGGAACTGCTTCCAGGCGTATGTGCTCAGCTGTATGCTGTTCGTTCTGCTGACAAGAATAAAAGCGAACAAGGCGCCCGAGGCTGTTCGGTGGATACTGTGGAAGATAGCCGATCTCGCTTTAGGAGCGTATCTGCTGTCGTTTATCTTTGACCAGTACGCCTACAGGGAATGGTTCAAATCGGTATTCGACCTGCCGATGCACGAACGCATAAAAATGTTTTTCATCATCGTCATACCAATATTTATTTGCTCGCTGATCGCGTCGTTTATAATCAATACGATAGCTGACATCATCATAACCCTCTATGAAAAAATCAGGGATTTTGTCAAAAAGCAGCTCGCGAGAAACGACAGAGCAAAATGGCAGGATTACGCATTTATCGCGCTGCTCGCGGCAGGCGTTACCTTCGCGATATGGAAAGCGTTCTTCGGCTTCGGCGGCTACGACGAATCGTTCTACCTTACGATTCCTCACAGACTCGGAATGGGCGACGCGCTGTTCAGGGACGAGTGGCACCTCTCGCAAATGTCGGGCGTGCTCCTTCTTCCGTTCGTTAAGCTCTACACAACTATCGTCGGCTCCTGTGAGGGAATGATCCTATTCTTCAGATTTTTCTACGTAATAGTCCACGCCGCGGCTACAGTCGCGCTGTACAGATGCCTCAGAAAATACGGACCTCTTATGCTGTTCGCGACGATGCTGTTCTTTATGTACGTGCCCTACAACATTATGGCGTACAGCTACAACACGATGTCCGTTGACCTGCTCGTTATGGCGGGCGCGCTTATGGGCACAGCGGACTACACAAAGAAGCTTCCGCTCATTCTCGCGGGTCTCGCGTT
>JAHLBL010000244.1 GCA_020625635.1 bacterium | reverse complement strand
CCGAAGGTTTGTTTTATAATAAACGAAATCGGAAGTATGAACACAAGCTGTCTTGTAAACGAGATCAGAAGCGCTCTGAAGCCCTTGCCTGTTGCCTGGAACAGAGAAATAAAGATAATGCTGATTGAAGCGGGAATAAAGCAGATACAGATTTTCCTGAACGCTGGAACGGCAATCGTCAGAAGTGTCGGAGACTCGTTGAACATACCGAACAGCTTTTCAGGGATTGACATAAACAGTACCGTACCGAGCGTCATAATAAACATCGCTATACACATTCCGACTCTCATAGCCGAATAAAGACGTTTCTTATTCCTTGCTCCGTAGTTAAAGCCCATAACGGGAAGCACGCCCTGATTAAGTCCGAAGCACGGCATAAATACAAAGCTCTGCAGCTTGAAGTAAACGCCGAGAACAGTAACGCCGTCGGGTGTAAGCATAGTGTTCATACCGATTATCATAAACGACGATATGGACTGCATAATAATTGAAGGAAAACCTACCGCGTATACATTCTTTATTGTGGATATTTCAAGCCTGAAATTTCTGAAAGAAACCGTTATTCCGTTTTTCCTTTTAAAAAGCACAATAAGCGCGAATACCATTCCGACAAACTGACCGAAAACAGTCGCGACAGCCGCGCCCATAACCTCAAGTCTCGGGAAAGGACCTATTCCGTAAATGAGCAGCGGATCAAAAATAATATTTGTAACAGCGCCTGCAAGCTGGAACAGCATCGGAAAGACCATATCGCCTGTTGCCTGAATGGATTTCTCTATGCTGACCTGAACCATACTGAAGCCCGAAAAGCACAGCACAACGGTTAAGTACTGCACACCGTAGTCGAAGGTTTCTCCCTCACAGCCATAGGCTATAAGAAACGGTCTGACGGCAAATAAGCCGATTAATATAAACAGAACCCACGTAAACAGCGCGAGAATAATACCGTGCGCGGCGGCTGAATCGGCTTCCTTCTGATTACCCGCGCCAAGCCGCCTTGAAATCAGCGAATTAACGCCCACAGCCGTACCTACGGCAAAGCTTATCATAAGCATCTGGAGAGGGTACGCGTAGGAAACCGCATTCAAAGCGAGCTCGCCAAGAGCGTTGCTGCTCTCTCCCACTCTGCTGAGATGGCCGAGAAAGATACTGTCCACAACATTATACAGAGCCATCACGGTCATAGAGAACATCGCGGGAAGCGCCATAGACAGAATGAGAGGAAACATTCTGGCGTAACCCATTTTATTTTGCTTTATTTTTTCACCCATTACATTTACCTCTTAGCCTTTTTTATAGTTCTGACGATTAAATGAACAAGCAGGAAGAAAACAAATCCCGTGACAGCACCCGAGAAATCGAGTAAAACATCATCAATCTGAGCGCTTCTGCCAGCCGAAAACAATTGTATGTATTCATCCACAACTGCAGTGGCGAGACAAACAAAGCCGATTGTCGTAAGATTCCTTAAAATTCTCTTGTTAAGAAGCCATCCTGTCCATGTCGATAAACAGCCCAACAGAGCAAATTCACAGAAATGAGCGGATTTTCTGACAATATTATCTGTTAGATTATCTCCAAGACGTACTGATTTCAGAAAATTATTCAGAAAATCAAGAACACTTAAACTCTCGACAGTGGATTCCTCGGCACTCATGGTGGATTGAAACCAGATAAACCCGATATAAGCCGCGGTAACGATCATCATTATGATAGAAAACGCACTTTTGGACTTAAAAAACTTTATCATCAATACCATCTCTCTTTTCTTCTACCATTTTACATATATTTTGCGAATAAGTCAAATTTTGCGGTTGAAAAATTCATAATAATAATATATAATATTTTAGTTATAAATTATAAAAACAGGAGATTCATATGAAACGATACCTTATAATGTTTCTTATTTCAATGGTTCCCATTATCGAACTCAGAGGAGCCATTCCCATCGGATACGGTATGGGCATTCCGCTCTGGCAGTGTTACATAATCTGCTGCATCGGCAATATGCTGCCTGTTCCGGTCATTTATCTCTTTGCCCGCAAGGTGTTGATCTGGGGCAAGGACAAAAAGTACATCGGCGGATTCTTTACCTTTTGCTATGAAAAGGGAGAGAAAGGCGGAGAAAAGCTCAAAGCAAAAGCAGGCAAAGGCTTATTTGTCGCGCTGCTGCTGTTTGTAGGAATCCCTCTTCCGGGTACAGGAGCATGGACGGGTACGCTTGCGGCAAGCTTTCTCGATATTGGGTTTAAAAAGAGCGTTATCGCGTGTATGCTCGGTGTAATACTTGCTTCAATAATTGTAGGAATCGCTACTACCGTAGGATTCGGCGCGTTCAGCGCGGTAAAAGGCGGCTAATACTCAGGGCGATAATATCGCCCTTTTTTGCTATAAAATTATAAAGCTATGAAAAACAAAAAGGATATTATCATAATAGGCGGCGGCGCGTCAGGTATGATGTGCGCCATAAAGGCAAAAGAGAATAACAA
>JAHLBL010000243.1 GCA_020625635.1 bacterium | reverse complement strand
GGTCATGTGATGACCTCCTTCGATAATATTCACGCTTACGCGCGTATTACCATTTTACCGTGAGATTTTTTGCTGTTCAATCACGCCGATGCCGCTGCGCACTTTATGCGACGAAAGTGCTCAATTTTGCCGACGCCGCTGCTCAATTTGTGCGGCCGAGGTGCTCAATTTCGGGCGATGTATTCAGATTAACGCACAATAATAGTAAAGTAGTAATTCCATGAGCGTTAGATGATATGGAAACAGCCACCGAATGCGGTGGCTGTTTTGACGCTTACGTTTTATCTTTTTATATGCCTGTGCGTGTGGTTTTTTCTCAGCTTTTGCAGTCCGCTGCAGAAGATAAACGACAGCGTGCCGATTGAGGCGCCGAGGACGTTCATAATAACGTCGTCGGTTTCGCACACGCCCAGACGGAAAATAAACTGCACGGCTTCAACTCCTACCGAGAGCAGCAGCGCAAAGCCGATCGTAATCAGCGCGCTGTGCCTGTATTTTTCGGACAAGACGAAGGGCAGGCTAAGTCCCAAAGGTATGAACAGACAGACGTTCATCAGCATGGCACGGTATATCTCGACATGCTTCCGTGCTCTTACGAAGGAGATAAACGGCGTCAGGCTGATTTGTGTTGCACTGTTGCTTCCTCGGTTTAAAATTGTCAGGAACAGAACAGCCGCCAGCGACAATGCCGCAGCGCAAACAGCGACGCTCCGCCGCGCTTTTCCTTTCAGCGCCATCATCAGCGCTGTCCAGAGAAGAAACATGCAAACCATCTCGCAGACGACCATATCCAGATTTTGAACGTAAAAATGCCAGCGTAAATCCATAGTTGCTTCCTTAAAAAATGTTAACTACATTATAGCTTTTATCACACTTCAAGTCAACAGCGTGCTGAAAACCGCACTAATAAGAAAAGACCGACGCGGCTGCTTCGGTCTCTTTCGTTATTACGGGTCAGTGATTTGTCCCTCAAAGAGGACTACGTCCTCAGGATCGGTGAGTATAAAGCCGAAGCCTTTGTTGAGTACAAAGTCGTGGTAAACGATCTGCTCGGGAGGAGCTATTGACGCCGCCTCCATTATCATAATCGTCACAGCCGCGCCTTCGATTCCGTCCTTGTTTACGTCGAGCACGGCGGTGTGCTTGATGTCAGAGACGAGCAGCGGCTTGTCAGTGAGCTCGGAATTAAACGCCTCGAAGGTTTTGCTGAGATATTTGTTTTTGGAGAGAATTTCCTTCAGCGGAGTGTCCGCGTCAATTTTGAATTTGGGGAAGAGACACCTTGTGCGGTGTTCCCTGCCGTTTGCGTCAACGTCACCGAATTCGGTCTGGGTGTTGATCTCGTTGAGGTTGTCCGCGGTCATCGCGTCCTTGAGCGTATAGCCGTCCTTGGGGAGGATCAGCTTCATCTTGTAGCCGTGGTCGGTACGGGCATAGAAGTATTCGCATACGTCGTTCTCCTGTACCTGTCCTTTGATGTATTCGCCGATAAGGAACTCGCGCTTTGCGGTTTTGCCGTCGGAGCCTGTGAAATCCATCTTCTTGGTGTTGAGCGAATCCTCCCAGTTGTCCTTGAAGTAGAGCGTGTTTACGAGTGACGCGAGCGTATCGGCGCTGAGCTCAAAGTCCCTGTCGATAAGTCCGTTGGTCTTTTCCTTGATGAACTCGCGCAGCTGATTGTTGGCTGCCTGATTGTCGGTGCTGAAGGGAGCTGTCTTTGACTCGCAGTAAAGCGTCTCGGCGAGCTTCTTTACCATATCGAGGTTGAATTTCTCGCTGTCGTTGAGCCAGATCGAGTTGGAGATACTTACCTTGCCTGTGACTTTTTTCTCGCCCGTCTCCCAGTCTTGGGTGGTGTATTCCTTTGTAAGGCTGTCGTAGAGCTCGCCTGTCTGTGAGAAATCGTTGGAGTTCATTTCGGCAAGCTCCTCGATCTCCTTCTTAACGTCGTCGTCGCCGACATAGTAGAGCATAGCCATCGCCATATAGATCGACGCGGGCGACATTACGTAGTTGCCTTTCTGATTTTCGGCTGAGATGGTGTAGAGCTTGTTGGAGAAGGCTGAGAGCTTTCCGCGGAAGGAAGGATCTTTTTTACGGTTGTCGGTGACCTTTACCTTGAAGGTGAGGTTCTTGGTCGCGGTCTTTTTATTTTTGGTGTACTTTACCTTTACGCTGATGTTGGCTGTGCCGCGCGACTTAGCGGTGACCTTGCCCTTCTTGCTGACCTTGGCGACTTTGATGTTAAGGCTCTTGAAGGTGGTCTTTTTGATTTTTACGCCCTTTGCTTTTTTGACTTTTATAGAGGTCGTGCCGTACTTTGTCTTGCCGTTTTTCTTCGTGATTTTAAGTGCCGCGGAGCTTTTTTTCAGGCTGACGGCTTTTGCCTTTTTCGAGGCTGCCGAGGTGCTCAGCGGCAGTGACGCGAATATGCCCGAGAGCATTACGGCGCATAAGAGAATGCATAATGTTTTTTTCATAATATTTCCATAGCCTTTCCGCCCACAAATTAAAGTTATTTACA
>JAHLBL010000242.1 GCA_020625635.1 bacterium | reverse complement strand
GAAGTATACTACCTCCAGAAAGCGTTTTCTACTTGAACTTTTTTGTACATTTTGAGTGAGCGATTTTGTGCATTTTCAGTTTAGCATTTATACTTGTTAACAGCTCAGCTGAGCTGTTGATCTTATATACAATGAAAACAAGATATATTGTATTAATAATAAAGCTATCTCGTTATAAAAGAACAGTTGTTAATTTATAAATAAGCTTTTCAATTACGCTTATATCCTCTTCTTACTATTCGCCGTTGTTTAAATCTAAAATATTTTGTATAATTCAAAGCACTGTTTTCCCCACGGTTTCAACATATTTTGTATAATTCGAAATATTATACTATCTGTAATATTTTTAGATATTAAAAAAGGTTCGCTTCATAATGAAACGAACCCGCCTATATCATACATAATGTCATCAGACATACATATTATATTTTTATTACCGCAAATTGATTTTATAATATCGTAATCAGGATGTATTTTAATATCGCCTGTAAAGAAAACATTCTTTTCGTCCTCAAAGCATGCTCCGCCGATAAAGCCGTAATCAACGCCGTCCAACCTGATGTGTCCCGGCGAAATCAGCGCGCCCTCTTCCCCACTTTTCCTCATAGCCTGAAAAATTCCGCGGTCAGAGGTGATAAATCTGTCATTGATTATTGCCGTGGAGCACTTTGTGTAGCCTTGATTTACGTTGATTATTTCAATATCATTCTGTATACAGTAATCCTTTACGGTACAATCAAGCGCCGATTCCTTGCAATACAGCCTGTTGTGGAAATACACCGCGTTAAGCAGAACATTATTCGGATATCTTCTGCCAATACTTCCTTTGGTTTTTACCGTATGTGTGTTTCTGCTTTTAAGATCTTCGATAAGTTGATGGCATTCATTTAAAACAAATACAGTATCGTTGATTCTCAGGCACTGCATATCGGCGTGTCGGGCTTCAAAAGGCAACATACACCCGATATACTCTGACGGAATTATATCAAATCCCATTTCCATCAGCACAGCAGAAAGCTCGTACTTCTCGGTAGACATTATTATGCTATTCACTAAGCGCCTCGAATGCCTGTCTGATATTTCGTACGCCGATTACCTCAGCTCCCTGAGCGTCAATACCTTTCGAGTTATGATACGGTATAACAATTCTGTTGAATCCTAATCTCACCGCTTCGTTAACGCGCTGCTGAGCTTGTGATACCGAACGTATTTCGCCTGCCAGACCGATTTCTCCAAACGCCACAGCGTCCTCGCGTATTGGCGTGTCCTTCAGGCTGCTTACAAGCGCCATACATATCGCTAAATCAACCGCAGGCTCGTCGATCCTCAGACCGCCTACAATGTTAATATAAGCGTCCATATTGTTGAAATAATAACCTGCTCTCTTTTCAAGAACCGCAAGAAGCAGCGACAACCTGTTATAATCAAAACCTGTCGACATTCTTCTCGGATTGCCGTATGAGGATTGTGTCGCAAGCCCCTGTATCTCGGTCAAAATCGGACGCGTGCCTTCAAGCGAACACGTCACGCATGTTCCCGACACATTCTTCGGTCTGCCCGAAAGCATCATCTGGGAAGGATTCTCAACCTCTGCAAGACCTTTATCGGTCATTTCAAACACACCGATTTCATTTGTTGAACCAAACCTGTTTTTCACCGCGCGCAGAATCCTGCACGACATCTGCTTATCGCCCTCGAAGTACAGAACCGTATCCACAATATGCTCAAGAACCTTTGGTCCCGCAATGGAACCTTCTTTATTTACATGACCGACTACAATAACGGGTATATCAAAATCCTTGGCAGTATGCATAATAAGATTGGTCGATTCTCTCACCTGCGTAATACTGCCCGCCGAGGAGCTCAGCTCCTTTATCATCATAGTCTGGATAGAATCTATCATCACCAAATCAGGTTTAATCGTCTTGATTTCTTCGGCTACAATCTCGATATCGGTCTCAGTCATAATCTGAAGCAAATCATTATCAACACCAAGCCTGTCGGCGCGCAGCTTAAGCTGACGCTTAGATTCCTCGCCCGAAACATACAATATGTTCAGATTGGAAAGGTTCTTGCAAAGCTGCATCAGAATCGTTGATTTTCCGATACCCGGATCTCCGCCGAGAAGCACAAGACTTCCTTTGACGATTCCGCCTCCGAGCACTCTGTTAAGCTCGGAAAAGCCTGTGTCAAATCTTTGCTCGTCCTCGGTGGTTATCTCTTTTACCGAAACGGGTTTTGAATATACCGAAGTGCGTTTTTTTACGGCAGTACCAACCTTAACCTGCTCCTTGATTTCTTCCTGCATTGTGTTCCATTCGCCGCAGCCCGGGCATTTACCGTACCATTTCGGGCTCTCGTATCCACATTTTTCACAGATATACACACTTTTTATCTTAGCCATAACTTAACCTCTGTTATTTATATAATCCATTAAACCGCAGAAAATAGAAAATGACATTTTTCTTTGGTATCCTTCATCGGATAATAATTGCGCTTCCTCATAATTAGAAATGAATCCGCACTCA
>JAHLBL010000241.1 GCA_020625635.1 bacterium | reverse complement strand
GGTTGTTCTATTGGCAACCTGTCTGCCCGACCATATTTATATATGGATCTTTCGGGGAAGCACTCCGACCTTCGTATTAAACCATACGCCAGCCCCGCCGTTGATGTTGGTTTTTGTCAAACTCAAACCTTTCCAAAGGCGGATAAACGCGTCCACTGACGCGCACCGTCGTACTATGTTCTACCTTCCCTTTCCCCTGCATACACTTTATCAGATTTACGTTATCCGCCCGATTTCAGCGGCGATGACTGAATTTACGGTTGCGCCTTATCCGCCCACGGTAGGGCTGTAAATAACCCTGATGACTATTTGTGGGCGGAAAGGCTATGGAATTAATATGAAGATATCCGGGCTCAGATTTATCGTACTTACGCGCAGAAGCCTTATAGCCGCGGCGGTATGCGCCGCGATCGTGCTGATGTCGGCGGTTGTCGGAGTAAACACCGTCAGCGAGGCTGTCGCCACCGCGTCGACGGACAAAATCAATCCCATCTACTGTGTGGACACCGATAAAAAAGTGTGCGCGATATCCTTTGACGCTGCGTGGGGCAACGAACAGACAGAGGAGCTGCTCGACATTCTCGACGAGTACAACGTAAAGACGACGTTCTTCCTCGTCGGCGACTGGGTGAGGAAGTTCCCCGAATCGGTTAAGGAAATCGACAGGCGCGGTCACGAAATCGGCAACCACAGCGACACTCACCCGCATATGACTCAGCTCTCAGCCGAGGAGAAAAACGCCGAAATAAAGAATTGCAGCGACGAGATCGAGAAGCTTATCGGCAAGCGTCCCGCTCTCTTGCGTCCGCCGTACGGAGATTACAACAACGACGTGGTGAACGCCGTAAATCAGGCGGATATGTACTGTGTGCAGTGGAACATAGACTCGCTCGACTGGAAGGACCCGAGCGCGGAGCAGATCGCCCGCAACTGCACCTCGAAGCTTGAGCCGGGCTCGATCATCCTCCTGCACAACGGCGCGAAAAACACCCCGCAGGCGCTTCCGCTCGTGCTTCGGGAGATAAAGTCGCTGGGCTACAAAATCGTCCCGATCGGAAAGCTGATTCCGAAAGGCAGGTATTCCACCGACGTTCAGGGGAAAATGCACCTCTGTAATTAGCCGCCGTCCGCACGGCAACTTTCATTATTGACAACACGCGGCGGATATTGTACAATTATAAAGATGTATAAAAATACCGACAGACTCGGTATGACAAAGCTGATTGCTTTGGCTTTTAAGGAGATTATCTTATGAAGTGCAAATTCTGCTTAACGGAAATAAAGGACGGCGCACGCTGTCCCGAGTGCGGTCACGCTCAGTCCGATAATGTGGCGGCTAAGTTTCTGCCGCAAAACTTCGGCTCTAACCTCGCCTGTTTCATTACGCTGATGCTCGTCGCGTTTTACTTTATGTTCAGAAACGGCGTCGTCACCGACAAAGCTGTTATGTCCGACACCGACGTTTTCACGAGCGGCTTCTACTCCACGATGTTCACGATTTCGCTGCTGCTCGCGGCGCTCGTTTTCCTTGCGATAGCGGCGGACTTCTTCATTAAAAGCCGCAGAGTAACTATGCTCGGCTACAAGACTGTCGCGGGCAACACCGACGAAACGAGCGTAAAAGCTCACGGCACGTTCCTCACGGCTTACAAATACGCTCCGCTCTCGCACATCTACTTCATCATCGAGCTGCTCGTTATCATTATAACCGCCGTCACGTTCAGCTGTGAACAGGCGGAACGCAACGACTTCCCGATTTGCAGGTTCCTCAACACCGCCGTCTACGACTGGACGCCGCTGTTCAGATGGGTGATTATGATGTTCTCGATCGCGTTTGTGCTTACGGCGGCTTTCTTCGCGCTCAATTTCAACCTCGGCTACAGGCTGTACGAGAACGGGATCGTCGGCAAGGGCACAATGCTAAAGCTCACAAAACCGTTCAAGAGGGTTGATTTTGATTTCAGCTTCAAGGAGATCAGCCGCGTTTCGGCTCACGGCCGTTCGGTTATGATCGTGACGGAGGGCAAAAAGGTTCGCGTTGTCGCCAAGAATTCCTTTGAGGCGTCGAAGCTCGCGGACTTTATCAACGAAAAAAGAGAGGACGGCAGCGCCGAGTTCTTTGAGGAGAAGGAACCGCTGTTTTCAATCTGATAGCTTTTATTACGGTCGGGAGATGATCCCGACCGTTTCTTTTTTCGCAGCGGCTTCACAAAGTTTCATTTCAGGTTCAGTCTGTTTTCACACAGTTTTCCGATAAGGGGTTTATAATTTTGCCATAAACTCAAGGGAGATGATTTCGATGAAAAAACGAATTATCAGGAACGCGGTTATGATAGTTCTTGCGGGAGCGATAATCGGAGCGTCGGTATTCACGATGTTTTCCGTCGGCTCAGGCAGCGCGGGACGCCGCGGAGCTCCGACGCACGGCGAAGCGGGGATGAACGCCCCGCCGAATATGCAGGGCGGAAACGCCCCCGACGGCTTCGGCAACGGAAACAATTCCGATAACTCGCAGGGCAATACCCCGCCGCAGATGCCGAA
>JAHLBL010000240.1 GCA_020625635.1 bacterium | reverse complement strand
CGCAAGGGTATCGAGGACGCCAAGAAGAACCTTATCAAGGTAAGCCTCCGCGGTACAACAATCCCCCACGAAATCATCGGTGAGTTCGGCGCAGGCCGCGTTCTTATGAAGCCTGCTGCTCCCGGTACAGGTGTTATCGCGGGCGGTCCCGTGCGTGCGGTCGTTGAGGCTGTAGGCATCAAGGACATCAGAACAAAGGCTTTACGCTCCAACAATCCCTGCAACGTAGTTCGCGCTACTCTCGCGGGACTCGGCGCTCTCAGAAGCGCTGAGGAGGTTGCTGCTATCCGCGGCAAAAGCGTAAAGGATATCTTATAATCGGAGGTTGCAAAATGAAGATTAAGTTAGTTAAAAGCCTTATCGGCTCTAAGAAGGATCAGATTGCAACCGCATACGCTCTCGGTCTCAAGAGAATCGGCGACGAGACAACTCAGCCCGATAACGCTGCGACCAAGGGTAAGGTAGCAAAAATCAGCCACCTCGTAGAGGTTACAGAAGCATAAGGAGGTGCGAAAATAATGAAGTTATATGAACTTTCTCCCGCAGAGGGCTCCAAGAAGTCTTCCAAAAGAGTAGGCCGCGGTCACGGCTCAGGTTGGGGCAAAACCGCAGGCAAAGGCCATAAGGGACAGAAGGCTCGTTCCGGCGGCGGTGTACGTCCCGGTTTCGAAGGCGGTCAGATGCCGCTTCAGCGCCGTCTCCCCAAGAGAGGTTTCAATAACATTTTCGCAAAGAAAGTTGTTACTGTTAACCTTGCTGAACTTAACAGAAAGTTCGACGATGGTGCGGATGTTACTGTTGAGACACTTGCACAGGCAGGTATCGTCAAGAATTCTTTCGACGCTGTAAAGGTGCTTGGCAACGGAAAGCTCGACAAGAAGCTCAATGTTAAGGTTTCTGCGTTCTCCGAATCCGCCAAAGCAGCAATCGAAGCAGCAGGCGGAAAGGCTGAGGTGGTCTAATTGTTCAAAACAATCCGCAACGCCTGGTCAATTCCCGACCTGAGAAGAAAGATTCTTTTTACAATTCTTATTATAGTATTCTTCAGAATCGGTTCGGTTATCCCTGTTCCGTTTCTTGATATGAGCGCGCTGAACAACCTTATGACAGAGAACGAGGTCAACTCAGGTACTTCGGCTCTTGCATATCTGAACACGCTTTCAGGCGGCGCGTTCTCCAACGCGACAATCTTTGCGATGGGCGTTACCCCCTACATCAACAGCTCGATTATTATGCAGCTTTTGACCGTAGCTATTCCTCCTCTCGAGAGAATGGCTAAGGAGGGTGAGGCAGGCAGAAAAAAGATTGCCACAATCACACGTTACGTAACCGTTGGTCTCGGTCTTATCCAGGGCTTCGCCTACTGGTGGTTCCTCAACGCTTCCACCGATAAGTCCGGCAACCATATCACCATCTACAGAGAAGGCGCAGGCTTATGGTTCTCCGCAATCGTAATCATCCTCGCATTCACCGCGGGTACCGCGATCATGATGTGGTTCGGTGAGCAGATCAACGAGCACGGTATCGGCAACGGTATCTCGATACTCCTCTTCGCGGGTATCGTAGCACGTCTTCCCTTCACATTATACCTGCTCAAATCGTACTGGGAGTACGCTCTTCAGGGCAACACACAGTACTTCATCCTTGTTCCCATGTGGATTGTTATTTTCCTTGTGGTTATCTGGGTTATCACATTTATGCAGGACAGCGAACGAAGGATACCGATACAGTACGCGAAGCGTGTTGTAGGACGAAAGATGTACGGCGGACAGTCCACCCACCTTCCCATCAAGGTTGCGCTGGGCGGCGTACTTCCCATCATCTTCGCTTCCTCAATCCTTTCGATTCCGAGCACAATCCAGGCATTCGGCGTGAAGCCCACAGGCGGCTTCTGGGCAGGCTTCTTCGACGCCTTCAAGACCGACGGCTGGCTCTACATCGGAGTTTACTTCTTACTCATTATAATGTTCGGTTATTTCTACACGACCATTCAGTACAATCCTGTTGAGATGGCTAATAACCTCAAGCAGAACAACGGTACGATCCCGGGTATCCGTCCGGGTGCTCCGACTGCTGAGTTTATTAAGAAGATTCTCTCCAGAATTACTCTCATCGGCTGTTTATTCCTCGCGTTTATCGCTGAGTTCCCGCTTCTGTATTCAAAGTTCACAACTATGGGAAGCCTCTCGATGGGCGGTACTTCGATCATCATTATCGTAGGTGTTGCTCTTGAGACAGCTAAGCAGATGGAGAGCCAGATGATGATGCGTCATTACAAGGGCTTCCTTGATTAAGGAGAAGGTTATGAACATTATTATGTTAGGCGCTCCCGGCGCGGGCAAAGGCACACAGGCCGCCGTACTTTGTGAGCGACTCAATATTCCCACAATTTCCACGGGTAACATTATCCGTGAAGCGCTGAAAAACGGCACTGAGATGGGTCTCAAGGCTAAATCCTTTATGGACGCAGGTCAGCTCGTTCCCGATGAGGTTGTCATCGGTATCGTAAGAGACCGCCTCCAGGAGGACGACTGCAAGAACGGTTACATTCTTGACGGCTT
>JAHLBL010000024.1 GCA_020625635.1 bacterium | reverse complement strand
TACATTTTTAAAAAGAGCAAGCTGAGCTCATATATAAAAACATTTAATAAAGAAGCGGAAAAGCTGATTGACGGTATAGATTCGGACTGGTCAGCGTATAAGAAGGCGCTTATAATACACGACAGGCTCGTTGCCTCTTGCGAGTATAAAAAGGTTAACGAGCGTTCTTATACCGCTTACAACGCTGTTGTTGTAAAAAAGGCGAACTGCGAGGGCTATTCGAGGGCGTATTCCTATCTGCTGTCAAAGGTAGGCGTTGACTCTAAATGTATCAACAGCACAGCCGCGGCGCACCTCTGGAACTACGTAAAGGTGGGGGACTGCTGGTATCACGTCGACGTGACGTCGGATGATCCTGTTCCCGATACCGACGGACTTGTAAGCCATCAATTCTTCCTTTTGAGCGACGCAAAGCTAAAGTCTTATAAGTCCTCGATTCACAGTAACTATAAGAATGATATCAGCTATTCCTCAAAATATAAATGCTCTTCAAAAACGTATGACTACGCTTTTTTCAGGAATGTTGAATCGCAGATAGTCAGCAGGGGAGACAGCTTCTATTTTATAAAGGAGTTTTATAAGAACGGCTTTTCCGCGCTGATGAAGCGGAAAGACGGAAAGAATAAGGCGATCGCTGTGGTGGGAACACGCTGGTATGATGTGTACGGTGATGTTTTCTTCGGTAATTACTCGAGAATCTGTGAGTATAAGAATTACCTGTTTTTCAACTCCTCAAGAGCAATATTCCGATATAATCTGAATACCAAAAAGTTGAAAAAGGTTTTTGAATTGCCTTCCTTCCGCAATAAGGATTTCTACGGAATCAGAATGAGCGGTTCATATCTGCGGGCGTCATATAAAAAAGCGATAACGCAAAGCGGCTCGGAGTTTGCAGTTCTGAAGCTTAACGGCAGTAAGGTGCTTCGGTTACCGTTCCTGCGGTATTCCTTGGTAACCTTAAAGGTTAAGGATAAATTTGACCTCAAGGTATATTGTGGAAGCGGAAAGACGGTTTATAAAAGCTCCGCTCCAAAGACTGTTAAGATTAATTCAAAAGGCAGAATCACCGCCCTGAAAAAGGGCAAAGCAACAATTACTGTCCTTAAAAACAACAGGACAATGAAATGTAAAGTCAAAGTAACAAAATGATTTTTCCCTCAGATGATTATTCATCTGAGGGATTTCTATTGCATACATAATAATGAGTAAAAAAGAGGCTCACCTTGCGGTGAGCCTCAAAAACAGGTTGTCTGATTATTTTACCTTAACTGTGAAGGTGAGCTTCTTGCCGTTAGCTTTAACGGTAATCTTTGTTGTGCCCTTCTTAACGCCTGTTACGACGCCCTTCTTGGAAACCTTAGCAATCTTGGTGTTCTTGGACTTGAATGTGAACTTGCCCGAGCCGTTAACCTTGATTGTAAGCTTCTTGCCAACCTTTACAGAACCTGACTTCTTCTTGAGAGAAGGATTCTTAACTGTAACTGTGATCTTCTTTGTAACGCCGTTGTTCTTGATAGTAACGGTTGTCTTACCAGCCTTCTTAGCGGTGATCTTGCCGTTCTTGTCAACAGTAGCAACAGACTTCTTGGAAGATGTGTAAGTTGTCTTGCCTACAGCGTTCTTGATGGAAGCCTTGATAGTAGCCTTAGCCTTAACGTAGAGAGTTACGTTCTTAGCTGTGATAGTTGTCTTCTTAGCAGGAGCTTCAGTTGTTGTCTCGGTCTCTGTAGGAGCCTGAGTCTCAGTAACTGTCTCTGTCTCGGAAGGAGTTGTCTCGCTGGGCTCTTCGCCGGGAGCGTATACTGTAGCGTAAGGAACGTCGTCAGATACACTTGCCTGGGGGAGGAGCTTGATTACAACTGTAGAACCGTCAACAGCAACAGTAACAACGCTGTCGTTGCCCATGCCGTCGGGATGCCATGTGCTTGCCTTACCGGAAGCCTTGAACTCAGCTACCTTGAAGGTGTACTCGCCTGCAGCAACGTTCTTAAGTGTAACTTCCCACTCGCCGTCAGCGTTCTTTGTCATCTTGTTGGAAGCAAGAGGCTTCTCGTCTGCCCAGCTTGTGCCGAAGAGAGCTGCGTCGCCTACTGCATACCAGCCAGCCTCAAAGGGAGTACCCTCTGTTACGGACTCTGTCTCGGTAGCGTCTGTCGGACCTTCGCCGCTGTCAACGATCTTGAGCTCATACTTAGCGCCCTTACCGTTCTTAACGTCCATCTCTGTGGTGTCGAAGAAGATAGAAACTGTAGCAAAGCCTGTGTTAGACTCAACGTCGAACTTGATGTTGTCGCCGTTGAATGTAGCTACGCCATCTTCGCCTGCGCCCCAGCTGTATGTCCATGCGCCGTTAGCAGTGAACTTGAACTCATAACCCTTGTCTGCGGGAACATTATCAAATGTGATGCTGTAGAGACCGGGAGCGTTAGACTCCATCTTGTTAGCCTCAGCAGAAGGATCCCATGTTACATCGTTGAGCCATGCGCCGTCGCCGTTACCTGCAACGGAGATGAAATCAACAGCGATTTCCTTAGGAATCTCAACGCCGTCGCCAGTGATTGTAGCTGTGAGAGACTCAGGATCGAATGTGATTGTTACATCACAAGCCTCTTTTACATTGAAGGTGTAGTTGTCTTCGCCGCCGTTAACGCCGAGCCACTTGTCGCCGTTAACAACGATCTTGAACTGATAGCCGTCAGCAGCTGCTACGTTCTCGTAAGTCTTTGTGTAAAGACCGTCTGTGAGCTCCATAGCGTTAGTTACGTCAGCTGTATCCCAGCCGTAGCCTGTAGCGCCTTCGCCGCAGAGCTCCTTAGCGCCGCATACCATAGCGCTCTCAACTACGAGGGGCTCTGTTACGGTCTCAGTCTCTGTAACTGTCTCTGTCTCGGAAGCGTCTGTGTCAGAAGCTGTCTCTGTAACTGTTTCTGTAACTGTCTCAGTAACTGTCTCTGTCTCAGAAGCGTCTGTGGATGTCTCTGTCTCGTCGCCTACGGGCTCAATCTTGATCTCGTATGTTGCGCCGAGCTTTGTAGCGTAATCAAACTTGGAAAGGTCGAGTGTAAGAGTTACATTGGAAACTGCCTCGAGGTCGAACTTGAAGTTGTCGCCGTTGTACTTAGCAGCGCCCTCTTCCTCTGCGCCAGCGCCCCAGTTGTCTGTCCAAGCGCCGTTAGCCGCGAATTTAACCTCGTAGCCTTTCTCAGCAGGAACGTTGTTGTAAGTGATCTGGTAAACGCCCTCGGAGATTTCCTTCATTCTGTTTAACTCGTTCTCGGGCTTCCATGTGATGTCGTTGAGCCATGTGCCGTCGCCGTTACCAACAGCAGCGATGTAATCGATCTTAAGACTTGTGGGGATCTCAACGCTGTCGCCGGTGATTGTAGCTGTGAGAGACTCAGGATCAAATGTGATTGTTACGTCGCACTCAGCCTTTACGTTGAAGGTGTAGTTGTCTTCGCCACCGTCAACGCCAAGCCACTTCTCGCCGTTAACAACAACCTTGAACTGATAGCCGTCAGCAGCCGCAACCTTCTCGAAGGTCTTGGTGTAAACGCCGTCAGCAAGTTCCATAGCGTTAGCTGTGTCCTTGGTGTCCCAGCCATAGCCTGTGCTGCCTGCGCCGCAGAGCTCAGTACTACCGCAAACCATAGCGCTCTCAACTACGAGAGGCTCTTCGGTAACAGGCTCTTCGGGCTTCACGTCATCCTCAGCGAATGCCATAACAGCACCCATTGAGAGAAGCATAAGAACAGCCAAAAGAACTGCTACGCTCTTCTTGAAAATTCTCATTGGAATTTCCTCCTTTAAAAAATATTTTGGTAATATACCAAATAAATTATAAGATAAATCACTTTATAAATCAAGACTTAACCGGCAAAAAAATATACAAATTTTAAACTCTTTTGTCAGTTTTTTTATTTTAAATTTTGTGCATGAAAAAAGCCGCCTCAAACGAGACGGCTCTTTAAGGTTATTATACATCGAGTGTTTTTACGCTCTCAAATTCGTCAATGATTTCCTGGTCGGGTTTCTTTGTGATAAGTGAAACAAGAACCATCATTACGAGAGCAATCGGGAAGCCGAGAGCGAGCGAATAGAGACCTGTGCTGTCGCCGAGTGTTACGAGTTCGCCCTCAACATTGATCATCGGGATGTAGGACCAGACGAGAACGGTAAGGGTTCCGCTTATCATACCCGCGAGCGCGCCTGCGGCGTTTGAACGCTTCCAGAACAGCGCGAGCAGTACAACGGGACCGAACGCGGCTCCGAATCCGCCCCATGCGTCGGATACGAGATCCATAATGCTTGAGTTCGGGTCAAGCGCGATAACAAACGCGATGACAGCGATAACGATAACAGCGATTCTTCCGATAAGAAGCGAGGATTTTTCCGAAGCGTCCTTTTTGATAACGCCCTTGTACATATCCTCGGATACCGCGGAAGCAGTTACGAGAAGCTGGCTGTCAGCTGTACTCATAATAGCCGCTAAAATTCCACAGAGGAAAATACCGCCTATGAAGATAAGCGCGCCGTTTCCTGAGAAGAGCTGCTGGATCATTCTGATGAATACGGATTCCTTTGTCGAAGCGTCGAGTGTTGTTGAGATATAAGCGCGTCCGACAACCGCAATAAAGAAGGAAGCGATGAACGCTAAGGTAACCCAGATGATGGCTACTCTTCTTGACTTCTTTACCTCGGAATCGCTCTTGATAGCCATAAAGCGTACGAGGATATGAGGCATACCGAAGTAACCGAGTCCCCACGCGAGACCTGATACAATATCAACGGCTTTGATGTTTTCTCCGCTCATTATCATCGGGTTCATAAACGCGCCTGTGTCGGAAACGCCGTGCTTTGCGAGCGCTGCGCTGAACGAGCTGTCATATGTAAGCGCTACATACGCGATGATCGGTACCGAGAGAATAGCGATGATCATCATAAAGCCCTGGATAAGGTCTGTGGTACATACAGCTCTGAATCCGCCGAGAAGTGTATATATAAGGATAACGGATGCTGCGATAATAAGACCGATCTTGTAATAGCTCTGAGCGCTTTCGGGTGAACCGTTGCTGAACAGTGTTGAGAATAATGTAGCTCCTGCCGAGAACGCCGAAGCGGTATATACGGCAAAGAATATAGCGATGATGATTGCCGATACTATCTTTAAAGCGCCCTTGTCTCTGAAACGGTTTTCAAAGAAGCTGGGGATAGTAAGACTGTTCTTGGCGGCTATTGTGTACTTTCTCAGTCTTGACGCTACAAGGAACCAGTTGAGGACAGTACCGATCAAAAGACCGATAGCGATCCAGATTTTTCCAGTACCCGCAAGGTAGATAGAGCCCGGAAGTCCCATAAGGAGCCATCCGCTCATATCCGACGCCTCTGCAGAGAGAGCCGCGGTCCATGCGCCGAGCTGACGTCCGCCGAGGAAGTAATCCTCGTTGTTCTTGGTTTTGCGCGAATAGAACGCTCCGATGCCTATCATAAGAAGCATATAGAACGCAAAAGCGCACAAAACAATAATATTGGATGTTGACATAATTTCCTCCTCTGTCAAAAAATCAACAATTTATTCTATCATAATTGATATTTTTCGTCAATATTTAATTTTACACAAAAAACAAATGTAAGATGTGGCAAATTATCTTCTTAATAATTCTTTAATCTTATTGAATAATGTGACATTTTATATTATAATTAATCCAAATATATTGTGCCCGTTTGTGCAATTGTGCGAAGAAAGGCGATTTTATGGATATTGTCAGAAGAACATGGGCGGAAATTTCACTCGACAACGCTGCGAAAAATTTCCGTACAATCAAGAAAAAAGTCGGTAATGTAAAGCTCTGCTGCGTGATAAAAGCTGACGGTTACGGTCACGGAGCCGTGGCTCTCGCATCGCTTTACGAAAAGCTCGGAGCCGATTATTTTGCGGTCAGCAATATTGACGAGGCGGAAGAGCTCAGACTTAATGATATAAAGAAGCCGATTCTTATTCTCGGCTACACTCCCGTTGAGGACGCTCCGAGACTGTGCCAGCTTAACATTACACAGACTGTTTTTTCAGCCGATTATGCTGGATCCCTTGCTGAAAAATGTTATTCAAAGGGAATTAAGCTTAAAGTTCACATTGGACTTGATACGGGTATGAGCCGTATAGGTTTTATGGTTCAGGAGTTCCCCAGAGATAATAATTCTATAGAAGAAATAAAAGAGGTCTGTTCACAGTCTTGCTTTGATGTTGAAGGTATTTTTACACATTTTTGTGTATCGGACTGCGACGAAAGCGGAAGAGAATTTACCGAAAAGCAGTTTTATAATTTTTCACATACTGTTAATTCTTTAAAAGAAAATAATATTACGTTTGATATTGTTCACTGCTCCAACTCGGGAGCGATCGAGGATTATCCTCATACATACAGCTCGATGGTACGCGCGGGTATTATCCTGTACGGACTTGCTCCCGCGCCTGAGCTGAAGGACAGGCTGGACCTCGTGCCCTGTATGACGATGAAAACGACGATTGCTCACGTAAAACCTCTGAAAAAGGGCGCGACGATTTCTTACGGCAGAACCTTTACCGCTGAGCAGGATATGAAAATCGCCACTGTTCCGATCGGATACGCCGACGGCTTTATCCGAGCCTACGCGAAAAACGGGTATATGATAGTAAACGGCAAACGTGCCGATATTGTCGGCAGGATCTGTATGGATCAGACTATGATCGATGTTACGGATATAGACGTTAAGGTAGGCGATGAGGTAATCGTTTTCGGAAGCGGCTCCTGCGGGGAGCGCACAGCCGACGACCTCGCTGTATGCGCGGACACCATCAACTATGAGGTTGTATGCAATATCTCCAAGCGTGTTCCGAGATTCTATGTAAAGCACGAAAAAGTTACGGAAGTGATGTATAAGATATGACGTTATTGGTAGTAGACGGCAACAGCATACTGAACCGTGCTTTTTACGGAATAAGACCTCTCAGCACCAAGTCAGGTCAGCCTACTCACGCGATTTACGGCTTCCTTACGATGCTTGAGAAAATTAAGAGCGAAACCGCGCCCGACCGTGTCGCGATCGCCTTTGATCTGAAATCTCCCACATTCCGTCACAAGGCTTACGACGGCTACAAGGCTAACCGCAAGGGTATGCCCGAGGAGCTTGCCGTTCAGGTTGATCCGCTTAAAAAGCTGCTCGTTCTTCTAGGTTATAAGCTCGTGACCTGTGAGGGCTATGAAGCCGACGATATTCTCGGCACACTCTCGCTTTCCGCCGAAAAGAACGGCGATAAGTGTTACCTTGCCACGGGAGACAGAGATTCCCTGCAGCTCGTTACAGAGAACATAACCGTTGACCTCGCTTCAAATAAGGGTAATATAATGTATACTCCCGAAAAGATTCGTGAGGTATACGGCGTAGCTCCCTTACAGCTAATTGATATCAAAGCTATTCAGGGAGACGCATCCGACTGTATTCCCGGAGTAAAGGGAATAGGCGAGAAGGGCGCTTCGGACTTGATTCAGCGCTTTAACGATCTCGACTATATATATGAAAATATAGATACAATTGATATAAAGGACGGAGTCCGCAAAAAACTGAAGGACTCACGCGAACAGGCGTTTATGAGCCGTATGCTCGGCGAAATAAAACGCGATATTCCCATTGATACCGACCTTGATTCCTATAAGGTCGAGCCCGAGGATATTGACGAAGCAATTCGTTTTATGGGCTCTCTCGAGCTGTTTAAGCTGATTGACGCTATGAAGCTAAAGGAATTGTCCTCTCAGAACGACAGCCCATCCGAAAATGTTGAAAAAAAGACATTCTCGGTAAGAAACATTGATGATTATTCCGAAAAGGAATTATACTTTACTGCTCGGTTCGATGACGGGATTTCACTAGCTGCCGCAGGCGAGGGTGAGGTGCTCATTCTGAATGACGCTCAATGCGTCAGAAAGCTTTTAGCTGATGAAAAAGTAAAAAAGTACACGTTCGACAGCAAGCCGCTGTTTGCTTACGCGGATAAGAACGGTTTCGAGATAAAAGGGCTTGTCACCGATTTGCTTTTAGCCGCATATCTTCTCAGACCGTCTTCCTCCTCGTACAGCCTTGACAACCTCTGCGCGGCTTATCAGATTGAGCAGCCTGTATCTGATAATTCTGATATGGAATTATATTCCGCTGTCGCGGTTATGCCTGAGCTTACAAAAAAGGTTCTTGCCGATATTGACGACAAGGATATGACGTCGCTGCTCAATGATATTGAGATACCGCTTGCGAATGTGCTCGCGAAGATGGAAAACGTCGGCTTTTCCGTTGATAAAGAAGGTATTGAGAAATACGGCGAAATGCTCGCCGTCCAGATTGAGAATCTGAAAAACGAGATTTACGATCAGGCGGGCTTTGAATTCAATATCAATTCCCCTAAGCAGCTCGGCGTCGCGCTTTTTGAAAAGATGGGTATTCCCGCGAAAAAGAAAACGAAAAGCGGATATTCTACCAACGCCGATGTGCTCGAGGGCTTGCGCTACAGTTATCCCGTTGTAGATATGGTGCTCAATTACCGCACGCTCGCTAAGCTGAAATCGACTTACTGCGACGGCTTGCTCAAGGTTATCGCTCCCGACGGAAGAATTCACTCGAGCTTCAATCAGACTGAGACGCGCACGGGAAGGATCAGCTCCACGGAGCCGAATCTCCAGAACATCCCTGTTCGTACAGAGCTCGGACGCGAAATGCGCAAGTTCTTTGTGGCAAAAGAAGGCTGCGTGCTTATTGACGCGGACTACAGCCAGATTGAGCTGAGAGTACTCGCGCACCTGTCTGGCGACAAAAATATGATCGACGCGTTCAGAAACAACCTTGATATCCACACTATAACAGCTTCTCAGGTGTTCAATATGCCGCCCGAGATGGTTACGCCTCAGATGCGTTCCAGGGCGAAGGCTGTCAACTTCGGTATCGTTTACGGAATAGGCGCGTTCTCTCTCGGCAAGGATATAAATGTATCGACACGTGAGGCTTCGGGATATATAAAGTCCTACCTTGCTCATTACAGCGGGATTGATAGCTATATGAAGAGTATCGTTGAGCAGGCTCGTGAGAGAGGCTATGCTGTGACGATGTTCGGCAGACGCAGATACCTGCCCGAGCTCACTACAGGCAACTTCAACACGAGAGCCTTTGGTGAGCGTGTAGCGCGCAATATGCCGATTCAGGGTACTGCCGCCGATATAATTAAAATTGCGATGGTAAATGTCGACAATCGTATAAAAGCCGAGGGCTTATCCTCACGGCTGATTTTACAGGTTCACGATGAGCTGATTGTTGAAGCTCCCGCCGATGAGGCTATGCGGGTCACCATGCTTCTTCAGGAGGAGATGGAGAAGGCGGTCAGCCTCAGTGTTCCGCTGATTGCCGAGGCGTCAGTCGGCGAGACATGGTACGACGCTAAATAATTTTTGCTTCTTGATGAAAGAAGGTATTTATATGAAAAATGTATTGTTTGTTTGCACAGGCAACACCTGCCGCAGTCCTATGGCACAGGGAATCCTAGAGAAAATTGCCTTTGACCGCAGACTGCCCATAAGAACAGACAGCGCCGGACTATCCACAAAGTCAGGTCAGCCCGTCTCTGAAAACGCTGTGGCTGTTTGTAAGGAAATCGGTGTGGATATCTCCCGATACCGCACCACCAATGTACGCGACCTTGACCTGTCGACATATGACGCTATTTTTACAATGACCACACGTCATAAGTCCGCGCTGGTTGCTTTGGGCGCGAATCCGTACAAAATCAGTGTACTTGATACGGAGGAGGGCGGAGTTCCCGATCCGTACGGCGGCGACATCGTCGTTTACAGACAGTGCCGCGATATGATAAAAGATGCAGTTGAAAATGCTTTAAAAGAAATATGATTGTTTCCAAAATTTCGGAATCGGATATTCCCCGAATTTGTGAGATTGAGAACCGCTCCTTCACGCATCCGTGGAGTGAAGCGAGTATCCGCGCGTCCTTCGATAATCCCAGCGATGTGTTTTTCGCCGCAAGGGAAGGGGATAAGATTACGGGTTACTGTCTGCTCAGTGATTACGGCGAGGACGGTTATCTAACTAATATAGCCGTTTCTCCCGAGTTCCGACGTATGGGAGTCGGAAGAGAGCTTATGCGGTTCTTAATTGATTACGTGAGCGGCAGATACAGCTTTATCTCTCTCGAGGTCCGCGTCTCAAATTCCCCCGCTATCGCGCTTTACAGGCAGTTCGGCTTTGAGGATGCGGGTATAAGAAAGGCTTACTATTCCTTTCCTGTTGAGGACGCCCTTATAATGACCAGATTTTTCACCAAATAAAAAAGAAGGAAAGTATATGAAAATATTATCTATAGAAAGCTCCTGTGACGAGACCGCGGCTGCGGTCGTTGAGGACGGACGAGAAGTTCTCTCCTCGGTAATAGCCTCTCAGGTCGAGGAGCATAAGCTGTACGGCGGAGTAGTTCCCGAAATCGCCTCACGCCGTCACGCCGAAGCTATAGTACCGGTAGTTCGGAAGGCTCTCGATGACGCAGGGCTTACAATCAATGATATCGACGCTATCGGCGTTACTCACGCCCCGGGGCTTATAGGAGCTCTGCTTGTCGGCGTTAATTTCGCGAAGGGCTTATCACTCGCGACAGGAAAGCCGCTTGTGCCGACTCATCACCTTCGCAGTCATATAGCCTCAAATTACATAACACACAAGGATCTAAAGCCTCCTTTTATGTGCCTTGTCGTAAGCGGCGGTCACAGCCATATCGTTCTTGTTGAGGACTACACAAAAATGAAAGTAATTGCCAGAACCCGTGACGACGCGGCGGGCGAGGCGTTTGATAAAGCCGCGAGAGTAATGGGTATGCCTTATCCCGGCGGCATAATGATGGACAAGGTTGCCGAACTCGGCAATCCCGACGCGTTTAAGTTTCCGCGTCCCGTCGTTCACGACGCGCCGTATGATTTCAGTTTTTCGGGCTTGAAAACCGCTGTGATCAATCTTATTCATAACCTTGAACAGCGCGGAGAACCGATTCCGAAAGAGGATATTTGCGCCTCATTCCGCAGCGCGGTTGTCGAGCTGCTTGTCTCTAATTTTATGAGAGCGTGTGAGGAATACGGTGTAAAAACGCTTGTTGTCGCGGGCGGCGTCTCGGCAAATTCTCTGCTGAGAAAGCGTCTGAGCGAGGAGAGCAATAAGCGCGGATTCAGGTTTTATATGCCCGATAAGAGCGTTTGTACCGACAATGCCGCTATGGTCGGAGCTCAGGCTTACTATGAATTTCTCGACGGCAATATCGCCGACCTTAGTCTTAACGCCGTCGCTACTTTGCCGATAGATTACCGATAAAGAGGTATTTTAATTGCATAAAAGAATTATAATTCTGATTATCGCAGTTTGTGCGGTGTTGCTCTCATCCTGCTCTGATTTCAACGTAATCACTTCATCGAAGGTCACGGAGAAGAAGAACACCAATAAATCAAACTCGATTAAGGTCGATAAATCACAAAACAAGGACGATATCGTGTTATCGCCTTATTATGAAGAGCTCGAGCTCGGTTACGGCTTCAATACTCTGACGACCGAATCCCAGCGCAGGCTTTACTTTGATATAATAGATAACTGCACGCTTATCACCGATGAAATCGACGAGGACGCCTCGCGCAAGAGCTATTATATGGAGCCGTTCACATTATATGAATGTACTCTGTCCGATCTGGATATCGCTCATACGAGAGCTGCGGTTTTCCTTGATAATCCCCAGATTTTCTGGATCGACAGCTATTACACCTACTCATATTCGGGCTCGACCTTCACGCTTACCATGCAAAGCACTATGAGCCAGAAAACCTACGAAAAACGCCGAAAACAGCTTAACGCCGTTGTTAGCGACGTTCTGAGCGGTCTTGAGGAAGATATGTCCGAATTTGAGCGCGAGCTTTATCTTCACGACTATCTTGTGAAGAACTGCAAATATATTGAAAATGCCGATGATTCCGTTGACGACGATCCTTACACTGCATACGGCTGTCTCGTAGAACAGAAGGCTGTATGTGAGGGCTATACAAAGGCGTTTCAGCTCCTTCTGAAATGCTGCGGGATCCCGTCCGTTACAATCAAGGGTTCCGTGGAGGAGAGCTCCGTAGTCGATCACATATGGAACGCTGTAAAAATCGGCGGAAAATGGTATCATACCGACGTGACGTGGGACGATACCGACGACGTCAATATGTACGACTGCTTTAACCAGACAGAGGAGATTTTCAGAAAATCTCATTCGTTCTCTCCGATGCTCTCCGAGTCCACCGAGGACGTGCTCAGAGACGAGGACGATACCCTTATCGCGTTTAATATCGTTATTCCGAAGTGTACAGCCACAAAATACAATTATTACAGATATATGGGTACCGAGCTGCGCGATATGCAGGACAATGATATCGCGACAGACCTTTCGCAGGCGGCGACTTTGGGAGAGACGATGTTCTATATATATGTAAATCCCGAATATCTGGATTACGATAATGTTTATTATCAGCTGTTCAGCACAGATATTTACGGCTTTTCCGAATATATTAAATCAGCTAATTCAATTCTCGGCTACGACGCGCTGTCACTTTCAAGCAAGGTGATGTCGAAAAAGGATTTGAATACAATATCGGTTCAGATTCAGTATAATTGATTTCTTTAAGGCAAGACCGCACAATGCAGGTGTGCGAATTGCGAAGCAAGATTTTTCGTCAGATTGTACAAATAATCAG
>JAHLBL010000239.1 GCA_020625635.1 bacterium | reverse complement strand
GGAATTGCTTCAGGATAATAAGTTTTTTATCAATTTGTCGCTGGATTTTACAAAAAACAGTACGATAATTACAATTTGTATTTAATAATACGTAATTTTATGTTAGTATTGTACCATAATCCGAGCGCATAAGCCGTATCGGTATTATAAAAAATCAGTGAAAAAGCTCACATCGATTGAGCTTTTTCACGTCAGCTCAGTTATGCTCCCGCGGAACAGCGGGCGGCGACTGAATATCCGTTTGTGCCTTATACGCCCACGATAAGGTCGTTTGGATACTTTTTTGTGGGCGGAAAGGCTATGGAAAAACTATGAATCAAAATGCAAAAACATTATTTGCGCAGAGTATGTCAAAACCGCTTCTTTTCGCGAAGCTGGCTACAACGGCGCTGCTTATCATCACCACAATAGTTTACGCCTCGCAGGTAAGCTCTTCTATGAGCAAGATGTCAATGGTCTGGCGGTCGTCGGATATTTTAGGATGGACAACGGTAATATTGCTGCTTGTATGTCTGCCGCTCTTTGTTCTGATCGGAACGGGCGTATTGTGGTGTGTGTCGCTGTTCCGCTCGGGCAAACCCGACAGCGACAGCAGTCTGCTCGGCACGTCGGCTGTGTCCTCTATTACGTCCTCGGCGATTGCCGCGGTTGTCTGCGCTGCTTTGTTTATTTCCGATTTTATTACGATAGGCTACGTTGACAGCTCGATCAGCAGCCTTAACAGTATGAGCGGTTATTACGACAGCCTATATGACGGTTACGGCTATTCGGGCAATTATTACGCTTCCCAGATCGATATGATGAGCTTTTTCAAGACGGTTCTCATAATCTGTCTTATTCTGCTCGCGTTCGGTACCGTCAGCCTGATTATCACGTCAATTGCGAGGAAGATGTTCTATTCCTCGGTCGAAAAGGTGTTCAAGGGCGAGGCTTCCTCGACAAAGGCAGCATCGCTGTTCAGTATTATGAAGCTCGCCAACATCGCGATCAGAGTCGGTATCATAGTTGTATCGATAATGTTAATTTCAAAGACGAATTCGGCAGGAATGGGAATGTTTGACTGGACCCTGACGATCTTCGAGTTCCTTACACTTGCCGCGGGCAGTATCGCGTGCGTTATTGAGGCTATGATGGCGAAAAAATTTACGGCTTCTCTTAATGCTCCGACTGCTCCCGAATACGCTCCTTATCCGCTGCAGGATAACTTCAGCGGATACGGCAGCGAGGCTGTTACACAGCGGGCGGACTACACAGGCTACGAGCCTGTTCAGCAGGAATATCAGGCTCCCGTTCAGGAGCAGCCCGTTTGTCCCGCGTGCGGCGCTCCCGATAACGGGACAGCGTCATTCTGCCGCAACTGCGGAAACAGACTGAGATAAAAACGGATTTGTATAGGAGACAGATTCTTCCTTGCGGAGAGTCTGTCTCTTTTTCCTGTCTGATACGCTGTGTAAAAAATCTGTTGAAATTTTTCGACTATGGTGTTATACTATTAAATTGGTAAAATAACGGAGTAAGGAAATGATAATATGAGTATCAGAGAAAACCTACGCAATATTGCTATTATCGCCCACGTAGACCACGGCAAGACCACTCTTGTCGACCAGCTTCTTAAACAGAGCGGAATTTTCCGCGAGAATGAGGAGGTCAACGAGAGAGTAATGGACTCGAACGACCTTGAGCGTGAGCGCGGCATTACGATTCTCTCCAAGAACACAGCCGTTATGTACAACGGCACTAAGATAAACATTGTCGATACCCCGGGACACGCCGACTTCGGCGGCGAGGTTGAGCGAATCCTGATGATGGTTGACGGCGTTGTGCTGCTTGTCGACGCGTTTGAGGGATGTATGCCCCAGACACGCTTCGTCCTCAAAAAGGCTCTCGGCCTCGGCAAAAAGCCCCTCGTCGTGCTCAACAAGATCGACCGTCCCGGAGCGCGTCCCGAGGAAGTTGTCGACGAGGTTCTCGACCTCTTTATCGAGCTCGGCGCGGACGACGACCAGCTCGACTTCCCTGTAGTTTACGCTTCCGCGCGCGACGGCTACGCTTCCGCAGATCCCGATGTGCGCGAGGGAGATATGACTCCGCTTTTCGACGCGATAATAAACGAGATCCCCGCTCCCGAGGGCGATCCCGACGGCGGCTTGCAGCTTCTGCTATCCAACATTGATTACGACCAGTTTATCGGCAGAATCGGCGTCGGACGTGTCGAGCGCGGCACTGTAAGAAACGGTCAGCAGGCTGTTCTGTGTCACAGCGACGGTACGACCACAAATGTAAAGGTTGCGAAGCTCTATCAGTTTGAGGGACTCAAAAGGGTGGAGAGCGAGAGCGCGACCTTCGGCGATATCGTATGCGTAAGCGGTATCGGCGACATCAATATCGGCGAGACAATCTGCAACGTAGACAACATCGATCCTCTGCCGTTCGTTAAAATAGACGAGCCCACAGTTACCATGAACTTTATGGTAAACAATTCTCCTTTCGCGGGACAGGACGGTAAGTACGTCACCTCGCGCAATATCCGCGACAGGCTTTTCAAGGAGATCGAGACCAACATCGCCCTGCGTGTTGAGGAGACCGATTCCGCCGA
>JAHLBL010000238.1 GCA_020625635.1 bacterium | reverse complement strand
TTCTACACGTCATTCACTTTCCACTTTTCACTTTCAACTTTTCACTTTAATTGTCAATTCCGATCTACCCCATCCTCGCGCGCATAAGCGTGAGGATTTTCTTTTCCCTGCGGCTTATCTGCACCTGCGTGAGGTTGAGCCGCTCGGCGGTTTTTGTCTGAGTCAGCCCTTGAAAGTACCTCAGCTCAATGATCCTTCGGTCGCCCTCGTCGAGCGAATTCAGCGCCTGTCTCAGCGCGAGCCGCTCCGTCACCTTGTCCGCGATGTCGTCGCACTTTATGTCGAGCTCCTGCCCGTCATCATCGTCGCTGTCCGCCGTGAGCGACAGCACGGGACGCGAGGCGCTGAGCGCGTCCGCGACCTTCTCAACGCTTACGCCGAGAGCCTGAGCCGCCTCGCTTACCGTGGGCTCGCGGTCGTGCTCCGCGGAGAAGCTGTCCGAAAAGCGCCTGAGCTTCATCGAAAGATCCTTGAGCCCGCGGCTGACCTTGACGGTCGAGCCCTCGCGGAACAGAAGCTTTATCTCGCCGAGGATAACGGGTACGGCGTAGGTGGAGAGCTGAAGCCCGAGCTCGGGCTTAAAGCGGCGCACCGCCTTTACCAGCCCGAGACAGCCCGCGCAGTACAGCTCCTCGTAATCTATCCCCCGTCCCGTAAATCGCTTACAGCAGGCGTGCACGAGCCCGAGGTTCTCCTCTACCGTTTTGTCGTTCATCTCGTCGCGACTAGCTGCTTCGTGAGGGTGACGCTTGTGCCCTTTCCGGGCTTTGAGCTGACCTTAACGCTGTCGGAAAAGCTCTGCATAACGGCGAACCCGAGCCCCGCGCGCTCCTCCTCGGGCGCGGTCGTAAACAGCGGCTTCATCGCCTGCTCAACGTCCTCTATCCCGACGCCCTTGTCGCGGATTTTTATGATAACGCGGCGCGTGTCGGTGATTTTCGCGTCTATGTAAACCGTCCCCGAGCCGCGTCGGTAGCCGTGCACAACGGCGTTGGTGACAGCCTCGCTGACGGCTGTGCGGATGTCGGCGAGCTCGTTTATCGTCGGGTCAAGCGACATTACGAACGCCGCGACAGCGCTGCGCGCGAAGCCCTCGTTCGCGCTTTTTGAGGGGAATCTCAGGTGCATCTCGTTGATAATATTCATCCCAGCACCCCCAGTGACCTAACTCCGCTCAGCTCGATGATTTTCGAGAGAGCGGGCGGAATGTTTACAACTCTCAGCTCTCCGCCGACGAGAGCCATCGAGCGGTATCTGCCCATAATGAGCCCGATTCCCGAGCTGTCCATAAAGCTGACGTTTGAGAAATCGAGGTTCAGCAGCTTCGGTCTCAGCGAGCTGATGTTGCTGTCAATCGATACGCGGATATCAGCCGCGCGGTTGTGGTCGAGCTCGCCGCCGAGATATACGGTCAGCGTCTCGTTTTTGTAGTCCGTATTAAGCATATTCTGTCCTTTCCTTCGGAATTGTATTGTAAATAAATAATACCCTGCCGCGGACAAGAAACTTGTCGCAACAGGGCGTATAAAAAAATAACGCACACTCTTTATCCGCGCGTAATAATATGGATAAGGAGGTGCAAAATGAACAGTACTGTATTAATGGCGCTGACGGCGACACTCGGAACGTGGCTGGTGACGGGGCTCGGCGCGGCGACCGTGATATTTTTCAAAACTCCGAGCCCGAAGGTGCTCAACGTGATGCTGGGCTTTGCCTCGGGCGTTATGATAGCCGCGAGCTTCTGGTCGCTTTTGCAGCCCGCGATCGAGCGCGCGCAGCGGGAGTGCGTCCTGCCCGCGTGGCTCGTGGCGACGGCGGGATTTCTGCTCGGCGCGGTGTTTATGTGGACGTCGGACAAGGTCGTGACGCTCTCGCGCAGGAAAACGTACATCGCTCAGGCTACGCACAGCGAGCGGCTCAACCGCATAATAATGCTCGTGCTCTCGATCACGCTCCACAATATCCCCGAGGGGCTCGCGGTGGGCGTGGCGTTCGGCGCGCTTCACGGCGGAAACTTTACGGCGGAGAGCCTTATGGGCGCTGTTACGATAGCCGTCGGCATCGGGCTCCAGAACTTCCCCGAGGGCGCGGCGGTGTCGCTGCCGCTCAGACGCGAGGGCTATTCCCGCGGACGCAGCTTTCTTGTCGGTCAGGCGTCGGGGATCGTGGAGCCGATCGCGGGAGTTATCGGCGCGGCAACGGTGGTTTACATCACCTCCATACTGCCGTACGCGCTGTCGTTCGCGGCGGGCGCGATGATCCTCGTCGCAGTCCACGAGCTGATCCCCGAGTGCCAGCAGGACCGCTCCGTACACCCGTACTTCGCCACAATGGGCATAGTATCGGGCTTCGCGGTGATGATGCTGCTCGACGTAATGCTGGGGTAGACAGTAATTGACAATTGATAATTGATAATTAAGGTCGGGCAGACAGGTTGTGCTATTGCGCTTTTGAAAACCTGTGTGCCCGACTGTATTTGTTATTGAATAGTTGAAAGTTGAAAGTTGAAAGTGTAAAGTAAAGGTCGGGCAGATAAGGTTGCGCTATAAACAACCTCTTGTGCCCGACCGTATTTTTATGCGCTTCGCGCAAGCGAAATAT